>NZ_QHLJ01000037.1 GCF_006864365.1 Campylobacter sp. MIT 99-7217 | reverse complement strand
CGGTTTATAATACTGCATAAAAGCATTTGAATAAATACTAGAACTACTTGTTTGAGGTCTATGGTTTGCATTGTAATTATTAGTGTAAGGTCTTTGGTAATAATTATAAACATAGCCATTTATAGAATGAGTCTTCCAACCACCTTTTATTTCTTTCATCTCATCAAGACTAAGTACTCTAACACCTTCTGAAGTATCACTTATTTTACCCTGAGTTAGCTTAGCTAAAAAATCATCAGCCAGACAAAAGCTTAACACAGCAGTGGCTAAGAATAAATTTGAAATCTTTTTCATAATTTGTTCCTTTGATTTTTTAATAACCTAAATTGAGTAAATTATAAAAAATTTAAACTATATTTTTTCTTAAAAAAATATAGTTTTTATCTTTTTTGTGTAA
>NZ_QHLJ01000036.1 GCF_006864365.1 Campylobacter sp. MIT 99-7217 | reverse complement strand
TACCAAAGACCTTACACTAATAATTACAATGCAAACCATAGACCTCAAACAAGTAGTTCTAGTATTTATTCAAATGCTTTTATGCAGTATTATAAACCGACTAAACCTTGGTTTTTGCCTAATTATATAGTTAATGGACGCTGAAAGAGTTTTGGTATTTTTTATTTAGGGCTGTAAGATGTTTTCATTTAATAACACACATTATTTAGGAATGGATTCGTTTTTAAACAAGAGTCAGTTTAGTGTCTTAAATGAAAACTCTGCCTTTTTAAAAAAGAACAAACAAAACCTTACCACTCTTGCTAAAAATGCTAAATTCAGTAAAGATGAGGAAAGTTCTTTTAAAAACACTATACATTTTACAGATTTTGTAAGCAATACAAAGATAAGTTTAAAAATCAGT
>NZ_QHLJ01000035.1 GCF_006864365.1 Campylobacter sp. MIT 99-7217 | reverse complement strand
GTTCATAGATAACGCTGGAGGCTTTTATAATCTAGCCAAAGATAGCGAGCTTAAAGCTTTAAATTTACAAAGCCTTATCAATGATAGCTTAGTTAGTGCCATTAAGTCAAAGGGAACCAGGACGAGCGATTTTTACGCTCTTTTAAAGGATTTAGAGCATTTTAACAAGCTTAGCGAAGCTGGCAAGAAAGATACTTTAGAGCTTGATAAAGAAATCATTGATAATTTTTTAGCTCGTGCTTTAGGTGCTAGCTTTGCTCGCTTTTCAAGGCTTGAAAATCCAAGCTCAAATTTATATGAGTTTTTAAAGGGGGCAAAGGATTATTTGGTTGAAAAAAACACGGCTAATCTTTTCAGTGAAACAAGCAAAGCCGTAAGTGATATAAATAATTATGATTTTATCAAATACGCC
>NZ_QHLJ01000034.1 GCF_006864365.1 Campylobacter sp. MIT 99-7217 | reverse complement strand
GTTCATAGATAACGCTGGAGGCTTTTATAATCTAGCCAAAGATAGCGAGCTTAAAGCTTTAAATTTACAAAGCCTTATCAATGATAGCTTAGTTAGTGCTATTAAGTCAAAAGGCACAAGGACGGCTGATTTTTACGCTCTTTTAAAGGATTTAGAGCATTTTAACAAGCTTAGCGAGGCTGGCAAGAAAGATACTTTAGAACTTGATAAAGAAATCATTGATAATTTTTTAGCTCGTGCTTTAGGAGCTAGCTTTGCTCGCTTTGCAAGGCTTGAAAATGGGGGCGCTAATTTATATAAGTTTTTAAAGGGTGCAAAGGATTATTTGGTTGAAAAAAACACGGCTAATCTTTTCAGTGAAACAAGCAAAGCCGTAAGTGATATAAATAATTATGATTTTATCAAATACGCC
>NZ_QHLJ01000033.1 GCF_006864365.1 Campylobacter sp. MIT 99-7217 | reverse complement strand
TAAGCTTGATGCTTCTGTTGTAAATGCAAATGCCTTTGCTTATCAATCAGGACAAGAAATAAACTCCCAAACTTTAAAAACTATCCCAAATGGCAATGGGGATATAACTTCTACCTTAAAAATGCTTCCTAATGTGCAGTTTGATAGCAATCAAATGAACTCAAATACCCCAGGTGAAATAGATCCAGCAAATGTAAGTATATCAGGTGGACTTTATTATCAAAACTCCTTTATCGTTGATGGCATGAACATTAATAATGATCTAAGTGGGGTAAAGAATTCTGGGCGATATGGCACTAATGATCCCGGACTTGAAAGAGATGCTTCTATGGGTCGCTCCCAAGGACTTAACATTGATACCTTTTTACTTAAAAGTATCAAGGTGCAAGATAGCAATGTAGGAGCAAGTTATGG
>NZ_QHLJ01000032.1 GCF_006864365.1 Campylobacter sp. MIT 99-7217 | reverse complement strand
CCCGCTATTCTCCACCATAAAGGGCCTATAGCTCAGCTGGTTAGAGTGCACCCCTGATAAGGGTGAGGTCACAAGTTCAAGTCTTGTTAGGCCCACCATTAAAATCAATCTTTTAAAGACAAGGGCTAAATAAAAAAAAGATTTGAAAAACTTTAAAACCTAAAGCAAGTTTAAAAAGATTAGGTTAAATTTAAATAAGCTTTTAAAGTATTAGAATGTTGAAATATTTGAATATCTAAGATATTAAAAGCCATAGATTTAAATTTATTTTTTAAATTTCCTTTAGGTTTTAAAACCTAAATAGAATAAATAAGGTGTTTATCTTAATTATAAAGATAAAAGCTCTTAGCTTATCTATATGAAAAAGTATAAGCAAGAGATTGAGTCTTTGATCAAAAGATAATTATTTATTCTCGTTCTTTAACTTACCATTGTTAAGAGTCACAAGCAAGTTTTAATAAAAACAATTTTACAAGACTTGTTAAAGGATAGGTCTAGTTTAATCTTTCTTTAA
>NZ_QHLJ01000031.1 GCF_006864365.1 Campylobacter sp. MIT 99-7217 | reverse complement strand
CCCATATAATTATATGTTGTTGCCTCATTATTTAACCAATCCGCCACCACCTCCCTCATATACAAGCGACTACCTCATAAACGCCTCATAATAAATCCGTGTCGCCTCATAATTTAGCCATTTGCTACTTCCCCCCCCCACCGCCTCATGGATAAAACGGATTTTAAGCCTTTTTGGAGGCTTTGATTTCTTTTAGCTTTTAAAAATAGCTTTGCGAGAGTTTTAAGCCTTTTTTTGCCTTGATAGAGCTTGGAAAAATTTGAGAATGCAAAATGAAAAAATGCGAGGATTTGGAAATGCTGAAGATTTTAAGTTTTTTTAAGTTTTTAGTCTTTCTTTGTTTTTAAAGTGCTGATTTAGTTTATTTTGTTAGCCTCCTTTGTTTTGCTTTGTGTGAATGAGTTTGAAAGTTTGTTTGCTTTTTAATGAGATATTTTACTTAGTCGCTTTGTGAATGTGATGAATGAATTTAACTTGACAAAGTGAATAAAAAAATATACAATGCTACAAATGTTTTTAAGAAATGATTAAAAACAAGTAGAAACGGACACAAAAAATTCCTTTGAAAAGGCTTTTTGGGGTTTTGGGAATTTA
>NZ_QHLJ01000030.1 GCF_006864365.1 Campylobacter sp. MIT 99-7217 | reverse complement strand
ATCTTCACCTTCCTCTTTTCTCAAAAACCTATCCACCTCATAAAAATAATCCCTATCTAAAAAATCATCAGGATCAGTAAAAGTTACCCATTCTATATCTTTTAAATCAAAAGCTAAAGAAGAATTTAAATTTATATTTGATTGATCTTGATTTTTTCTTAAAAAATCAAGTCCTAAATTTCTAGCACTTGCTTGACCACCATTATCTTTATAAAGATAAATGATATTTTTAGGAAATTTCTTTTGATATTTTTTAATGATATTTGCTGAATGATCTGTGCTTCCATCATCAACACAGATAATTAAAATGTTATTTTTAAAATCAAGTCTTTGATTAATGATAGAGTTAAAATAATCATCTAAATACTTTTCTACATTATAAACTGCTGAGATGATAGCGTATTTGTTAAAGCCTTGTTGTTTTTTGGGTTTGAGTTTTTTAAAAAAGTTTTGAAGAGGGATTAAAATGCAAGCTTGAAATATAAATTTAGAAAGCATTTTTTGTTTTTTATTTAAAAAAAACATTTTTAAGCCTTATTTTCTTTAAAAAATATTTTTAAAAGAGGATTTTTACTTTCCTTAAAAAAGTTTTTTGGATCTTTTTTAAGTTTTTT
>NZ_QHLJ01000029.1 GCF_006864365.1 Campylobacter sp. MIT 99-7217 | reverse complement strand
TGAAAGCATTGCTTCAGGTTGGTTTGCAGATATAGCCTATAAAAGAGGCTATTTAAAAGCTGATGCAAATAATGATGGAAAGCTCAGTGATGAGGAGAGGAAAAATATTTATTCCACTCTTTATGGAACTTATACTTATGCGGTTAGAAATAATAATGTAGAGCAAATTGATATTGGCTTTTATGGAAATTATATGCGTTTAGAGGATAATTTTGAACATATTACGAAGCAAAGTATAAGCAAAAGTGAAAGTTTGGAGGAGGAGTTTAATAAGACCTTAGAAAAGGATAGCGATTTTAATGGGGAAATTTTAGTAAAAGATATATCTAGTAGAGATGATATAATAACAACAATTAAGCAACTGATTAATAATGAAAAATCCCCAGCACATGCCCTAGGCGATGATAAGCCCTTTTTTAGTATACCTAGTACTAGCTCTTTGTTTGCTGGGCTTCCTCGCACCAAAACAAAAAAGGAACTTTTAGAGGAGCTTAAAAAACTTCTCGAAGAAAAAAGACTTGAACAAGAAGCCTTAGAAAAAGCAAAGAAAGAACTAGAAAAAACAGCTGAGATAGACATAAAACATTCAAATGACCAAAGCTTAGATAAAAATTTAGAAAAAATAGAGAATTTAAAAAGTCAAAAT
>NZ_QHLJ01000028.1 GCF_006864365.1 Campylobacter sp. MIT 99-7217 | reverse complement strand
GCAAAGGATTATTTGGTTGAAAAAAACACGGCTAATCTTTTCAGTGAAACAAGCAAAGCCGTAAGTGATATAAATAATTATGATTTTATCAAATACGCCCTTTTGCAAGGAGAGCCAAGCAACCTTGCCCCTAAGCTTATAAGCGAGCTTGAAAAATTAGAAGAATTTAGCAAAGCTTTAAAAAAAAATGATGGCCCAAAGGCTTTGAAAAGCGATTTGCTTGATAAAACAAAACCCTTAAGAAAGGCAGAACAAGAGGAGCTAACAAAGGAGCTTCTAGATGAAGCTATCAAAACAAATTCAAAGCTTTATTTAGATGATTTTGAAAATGAAGCTTTGATCAAAGAACTTGGCTTAAAAAAAGGTGTGAAAATAACCTTGCAAGGCGATAAAATAGCCCATGCTTTAAATAGACATGGAGTAAATTCAAATTTAGCTAAAAATGGACAAACGCCCTTAAGCAAGGAAGATATTATAAATCATAGCGACATAGTAAAAAATGCGGATATTTATGCTATCACAGAGGGCAAAGACGGAGGCGAGGTTTTAATCAGTGCAAAGCAAATTAACGGACATTTTGCAGTGGTTGAAAGTATAAGCACTAAGGATAACGAGCTTAAATTTAAAACAGCCTTTAAAGAAAATGGAAAATTAAG
>NZ_QHLJ01000027.1 GCF_006864365.1 Campylobacter sp. MIT 99-7217 | reverse complement strand
GCACTAACTAAGCTATCATTGATAAGGCTTTGTAAATTTAAAGCTTTAAGCTCGCTATCTTTGGCTAGATTATAAAAGCCTCCAGCGTTATCTATGAACATATTTAAGATCTTGTTTTTTGTCTGCAAATCAACATTTTTAAGCTCGTTTAATGCCCTTGATATATCATTGTTTGAGCTGGTGCGTGAGATATAAGATAAAAGGGCAAGATTTGCATTTTTATCATCAAGCCCATTACTTTCTTTATCCAAAGCCCTTGCGATAATAGCCTTTTGCTCATCAACGCTTTTGCTGTTTATGAAGCTTGGAAGCTCTTTTAACTCTTCTTCAAATTTAGCTAAATTGCTTAAAGCCTTTTCGCCTATGTTTCTTTCAAGTCCAGCATTTGACCTTAAGGCTAGGTTTTTAATGCTTTGCAGATCATCGCTTTCATAAAGCCTGATCAAAAGCTCATCATCTTTCAAATCTAGGTTAAATTTATCTTTAACAGCCTGTTGATACGCTTTTAAAGAAGCTTCATTAAAGCCTTTCATGCCTGCGATACGATGATTTCCGCTTATGACTTGTCCGTCCTTTGCGATGATAGGAATGCCAGCAAAGCTCCCACCTCTTTCAAAGATAAGCTCAGGTTTAAAAGCAAGGCTTATGCTTTTTATCTTTTTATCTTGCTTTTCGCTTCGCCCTTGCGTGCCACCCTTTTCAAAGCTTTCTTTTAAATCCTCTTTTTTAACCAC
>NZ_QHLJ01000026.1 GCF_006864365.1 Campylobacter sp. MIT 99-7217 | reverse complement strand
GATCCAAAAAGCAGGCTTTAACAGCGAAACAAAGAAGCTTTTAGATGAGTTTTTAGGCTCGGTTGATGAAGTGAATTTAGCAAGGAAGCAAAGCTTTGAAGAGGCTTTGAATGCAAAAAGCTCTTTTGAAAAAGAGAATTTGAAAGATTTAGAATTTCAAGACAGCAAAGGAAATGCTCATATCTTAGATCAAAATACACAAGAAAAATGGCTTAAAACCTTTGAACTTAAAAGCTTAGATGAAGATTATATCCCAAAGCAAAGCGACGAAGTTAAAAATGCTTTAGGAGGAAAGGAAATAAGGCTAAGTAAGGGAAGCTTGCTAAAGCTTGTTGAAAGGGATAGGACACAATATATAAGCGAGATTAAGCAAACCTTAGATGAACCTGATTTGATTTTAAAGGATAAAGAGGAAGTTATTTTTGCAAAAGAGCTAAATGATAAATTATTTTTTACAAGCGTGGGAAAAGATTATGATACACATTTGACCATAGTTAGCAATGCACCTAAAAAACTTTCTACCATCGAAAATAAAGTGGATAATGGAGCAGAAATTTTATATCAATCTTCCAAGTTTGAAAATCTCCGTTACAACCAAACTTTTACAGATGAACGCTTAATCACCAACAAGATTGACGGAGTAAATTCTACCCAAAATTTAGATTTAAATCAAGGCTCTTTAGTTAAAAACATACAAGCTGAAAAAGAAGCAAAGATCAAGCAAGATTTAGAAAACGAAAGGCAAAGAATAGAGCTTGAAAGAAGGGCAAATGAAAAAGTCAAAGAAAGTAGGGCAAAAGAATGGGCTAAAAAAGAGGCTTTAGCTGGAAAAGCAGCAAATGATACCAGCGATTTAAGCTTAAATGAACCTATCAAATATCAAAAGATCAAGGATACAAAGCTTATTTTAGATGATGAAAAAGAACCTATCAATCTAAGCTTAGCTGTGGTTAAAAAAGAGGATTTAAAAGAAAGCTTTGAAAAGGGTGGCACGCAAGGGCGAAGCGAAAAGCAAGATAAAAAGATAAAAAGCATAAGCCTTGCT
>NZ_QHLJ01000025.1 GCF_006864365.1 Campylobacter sp. MIT 99-7217 | reverse complement strand
TCACGCCTTATCCTCTACCTTTTTTATATTTTTCGCATTGATGATAACATTGCCTTTATTATCAAGCCCAAAACTTTCTGTTGGCAAAAGTGAAGCACTTTGATGAAAGCCTGTTTGGCTTACAAGAATATCATTAAACATTAAGCTAAGATTATAAGGAATTTTTAAATAATCCCTGTCAAACACATACCCACCTGGCAAAAGCGTTATTTGCTTAAAGCTTATAGGCTCGCTAAAACTCACTTCATAACGAAATTTTGTATTTTGAAGCAAACAAGCAGGATCGGTTCTATTAGTTGTTTGACTACTAAGAGCTAAAAAAGGATAGCAATATCCGCTATAATTTCCTCCCGTAACAAGATCACTACCACTCACGCTTACCTTTGCGATAACTTCTTTTCCGCCTATATCAAAACTGCATTGTTTGGCACTCGAAGCAAGATTTGCTAGCTTTTCTTTAGGATAAAGCATAGTGCCATCATCAAGTATAATGCGAAGATTTGCAAAGCCTTGATAATAGGCTGGATTATCTTGAGTAGTTTCAAAGATGATTTTATTAAACACACTTGTATCAATAGCACCTAAATCAATCTTTTTCCACGCTTTTTGTCTATCTTGATACTCAAGTATATACACATCAAAAGGCGTTTTTGACCTATCCACCCAAACAAAGCCACGATCAAGCCCTGCTAAATTTGCCTCAGTGGGTGCAGTGGTGCTGTAAAGTCCCTCGACACCTCTAAGGTGTGTGTTTAAATTGCTTGCTAAAGTGATAGCATAATTTACGCCCTCAATTAAATTCTCTTTATTTGGGCTTTGCAAACCTTGCAAATCCCCCGTTTTTGCCTCGATAAGCTCATTAACCTTAGCTTCATTTGTGCTTTGGCTGGCTTCATTTATCTTGCTTTCAAGCTCGCTAGCTTTAGCATTGATAAGAGCATGAGTTTTTTCTTCGCTCACAAAGTTTTTTAAGCTTTCTTTGTTTTCATTTATCTTGCTTTCAAGCTCAGTTTTTAAAGGCTCTAGTTTTTGATTAAGTTCAGCTTCATCAATGCCAGCTTTAAA
>NZ_QHLJ01000024.1 GCF_006864365.1 Campylobacter sp. MIT 99-7217 | reverse complement strand
TCAAAGCTTTGCTTCCTTGCTAAATTCACTTCATCAACCGAGCCTAAAAACTCATCTAAAAGCTTCTTTGTTTCGCTGTTAAAGCCTGCTTTTTGGATCTGATTTTCAAGCTTTAGTTTAAAATCATCATAATTTAAGCTTCTTGATAAAGCCTTTTTAAGATGATATCTAAGGCTTGCTCCTTGTATGCCTTTTTGCATAAAGCCAAAGCCTACTTTTTCAGGTAAAAGCCTTATAAACACATCAAAAAGCCCCTTAGTGATCTTTTGCTGTGCTGCTCCTTGCACGCTTGTGGCTATTGAGGAGCTTATTTTGCCTGTTGCACCGGGAGCTAAATTTGCAGCGATGAGAGCGTCATTTTTATAAAGCGTGTTAAAGCCCTCGACAAGTTCTAAAAAGTCCTTTGCTTCCTTGCTTTTAAAAGTTGTGTCTAATTTTTTGATCACTTCTAAAAAGGCTTCACTATCAAAGACCTTTAATTTTGCCTTTTCATTTTGCACTAAAGCTTCATTAAAAAGCCTTTGCATGATTTGCATTTCTAAAAAGGCTTCATTATCTTTTGTGAGGTATTTTTTAAGAGGTTCTAGGTTGTTTGCTCCGTTTTGCCCTTGTCCTTTGGCAAATTTGATTAAATTATCAAGGACCTTATCCACAGCCTTGTTTTTATCTTGCAATTTTAAATGTTTTATATCTTCTTGCACGCTTTTCATCTCTGCGTAGTCTTTTAAGCTTTGGCTGTAAAGCTTTCTTATGTTTTCATAAGCACTAGGAAGCTCTTTAAAGATATTATCAATGCCCCTATCAATCTCTGCTTTTAGTCTTGTTTCAGCTATCCTTTTAACCGCATTTACAAAATTTGGGCTTTTATCTTTGTTATAGATATAAAAATTTAGATTTTTTCTAAAATTATTAAGCTGGGTAAAACTAACGCCATTTGGATTAAAGACATTTTTTTCAAGATCGCTTAAAAAATCAAGGCTTTCATTAACTAAAACGCCGTTTGTTTCTAATTCTTTTTTAAAAGCGATAAATTCATTTTGATCCAGGACCACCTTAAAATTATCATCATAGATCTTGCTTATCTCATCTTCAACCCTTTTAAAAGCTTCTTTGTTTCCAGCTTCAAACTCATCTAAGATCGTTTTGATATCTCCTGGATTGATATTGAGATTTTTAAGATTGTTTTCTACTTGGAGGGTAGAATAATTTAGCATATTTTTAAGATTGTTTTGAAGCCTCACATCATCTTTTACGATCTCAAGCAAATAAGAAAGCGTGTTGCCGTCTTTATCACTTCTAATAAGCTCTAAAAAGTTTTGTTGTTTTTGCTTTAATGAGTTTGTATTTACTATGTTTTCAAGCCCTTTGATAGCTTCAACGCTTTTATGCTCCTTGCCAAATTTCTTTTCAAAATACCCTCTCATTCCTGCTAAGGCTTTATTATCAAGCTGACCGACACTTGCACCGCCTCCAAATTTAGCCTTTGCTTCTTCTAAGGCTTCTTTTGCCTCAGCACTAAAGCTTTCATCGATGATACTTTCAGCTGCTCTTATGTTTTGAGTAGG
>NZ_QHLJ01000023.1 GCF_006864365.1 Campylobacter sp. MIT 99-7217 | reverse complement strand
AGAGGCTTTAAGCTTACTTGAAAATATCAAGGGCGAAGCCTTGCCAGCAAAGCTTAGCGAGGAAGAGTTTTTGAAAAATGGCTTTAGTGAAGTTATAAATAAAGAAAACTTTTTAAAGCATTTGAAAGGTAAGGAAGATAGCAAAACAAGGCTTAGTTTTTTAAATTTAGTTGAGCCTACTTTGAAAAGTTGGGATATAAGACTAGGTTTAGAACATGAAAGAAGCGAATATATTAAGACATTTGTTAAAAATGATAAAAGTTTGTATTATGTTTTGATAACGCAAGATAATGATAAGCTCTTTGTAACGGGACTACCAAAAAGTAGGTTAAAAAGCTTAAAAAGCGATATTAATAAAGCTTTAGAAGTAGAATTTAAAAGCCCCTTGCCTACTCAAGCTCTTAGCGATATGGGGACAGAGTTAAAAACGCTTGAAACTCACAATAATAATTCTAACACAAAAGAGGGTAAAAGTAAAGAAGCTGAATATATAAAAGCACGAGATTTAGAGGGAATTTCGTCCGCACACAGCCAATCCAAGCCCTCAACTGCACGAAACAATTTTGCCAAAAAAACATAAACAAGGAAAAAAATGTCAAATCTTTTTAATTTCGAAGAAAAACAAGTTTTTTATTCTAAGCCTCCCTTAGTTTTTCAAGGCAATAAAAAAAATGCTTTGAAAAATGTTATTAAGTTGATTAAAGAGATAAAGCAAAGCGGTCAAAAGGATTATATTTTCATAGATGCCTTTGGTGGAAGTGGTCTTTTGTCAAATACCTTTAAATACTATTTCCCAGAAAATGAAGTTATTTTTAATGATTTTGACGATTACACTTCAAGGCTTGAAAAAATCCCACAAACTAATGAGATTTTAAGCTTTTTAAAAAATGAGCTTAAGAATTTTAAAACAAATGAAAAAATATATGGTAACACAAAGGAAAAAATCTTAGCTTATTTACAACAGAAAGAAAAAGAAGATAAAGAGCTTGATTATTTAAGCATATCAAGTTTTGTTTTATTTAGTGGGGATTATGCGAAAAACTTCAAAGAACTTGCTAAAAAATCTTGGTTTTATAAAAATGGAGAAATTAACAGAAATGCTCAAGGCTATTTAGAGGGGGTTAAGCGTGTGAAAATGGATTTTAAAGAGCTTTTGAATGAGTATAAGGACAATAAAAACGCTTTTTTAATCCTTGATCCTCCGTATTTGCAAACGAATACACAATCCTATAAAGCAGGATATTATAGACTAAGCGATTTTTTAGCTTTGATTGATTTTATTCGTCCTCCTTATATTTTATTTTCAAGCTTAAAAAGTGATATTTTAGACTTTTTAGCTTGGTATGACACGAAAAACGATCGGCTTAAAAATAGAAAAATATTAAGCTCAAGTTTAGGTTTTCCAAAAACAATAGAAAAAGCAGTTGATTATATGATTTATGAGCTTAATGCAAAATCATTTCAAAACTTATAAACAAGCATTAGCATGGCTAAATAATAGCAACTTTCTTTTCGCAAGGGCTTAAATCACGCCTCATAATCCTAAAATTTGTTACGCCACCGCCTCTAAATGTCCCATATAATTATATGTTGTTGCCTCATTATTTAACCAATCCGCCACCACCTCCCTCATATACAAGCGACTACCTCATAAACGCCTCATAATAAATCCG
>NZ_QHLJ01000022.1 GCF_006864365.1 Campylobacter sp. MIT 99-7217 | reverse complement strand
GATCCAAAAAGCAGGCTTTAACAGCGAAACAAAGAAGCTTTTAGATGAGTTTTTAGGCTCGGTTGATGAAGTGAATTTAGCAAGGAAGCAAAGCTTTGAGGAGGCTTTGAATGGTGCAAAGGCTAAAGAGGGAAATCCTGAAATTATCCACTCTTTTATTCAGGATAATGGTAATCAGTTAAAAACTGATAAGGTTATACCTTTAGCAGACCGCAAGGCAAATTCTACCCAAAATTTAGAGAATTTGCAAGGACCTGCGAAAGTTTTAAAAAAAAATGATGAAGAGGGCTTGAAACTACGAAAAGAATTTAAAACAATTTTAGATAGCTTAGAAGCAACTCAAAGCCCAAAAGAGCTAAACGAGCAAGAACTCAAAGAACTTTTAGAAAGCTTTGACAATCCACAAAATATCGAAGAACATTTAGCAAGTAGAAAAGACGCTAAGCAAAGACAAGCGATTTTTCATTTAACGCTTGATACTATGGAAAAGCCAAATTTCAAATATGTCAAAGAGGGCAAAACAAAATATATCAAGAAATTTCAAAAAGCCAAAAACGAGCCTTTTTATTATTTGCTTATAACCAAAGATGAAGATAGAACCTTTATCACTCACTTAAAAACAAGGGATTATAATTATTTACAAAATGAGCTTTTAAATGCAGATGAAATTTTAAAAGGTGCTGACATTATAGCCACGCTTAGACAGCAGGCAGGTGATGCCTTTAAAGCAGAACAAGTGGCTACCTCCGCTGATAATTTAACAAATCAAAGCTTAAACCCTGCTAAATCTAGCCTAAGTAAAAACATACAAGCTGAAAAAGAAG
Source organism: Campylobacter sp. MIT 99-7217 (assembly GCF_006864365.1). NCBI lineage: Bacteria > Pseudomonadati > Campylobacterota > Epsilonproteobacteria > Campylobacterales > Campylobacteraceae > Campylobacter > Campylobacter sp. MIT 99-7217. Next base: position 1,124 of record NZ_QHLJ01000022.1, on the reverse strand, counting down.
CAAAGATCAAGCAAGATTTAGAAAACGAAAGGCAAAGAATAGAGCTTGAAAACTTGGAGGCTACTAGGTTTAATCATAGTGGCAATGACCTAGTAGAGCAGCCTTTAAAGTCAAAAGATACCGACACCACAAACTTCGATACGCCCATTAAAGACCCTGAAGTTAATTCTACCCAAAATTTAGATAATTTGCAAGAAAAAGAAAAAACTCTAAATTTAGATGAAAGAAGTTTTACAAGACAAGAATTTGACGAGCCAAAACAAAAGCAACTTTTTGAAACTTTAAAAAACTATCAAGGCAGTAAAGTTCCTAAAAATATAAGCATAGATGAGTTTTTAAATACGCTTAGCGAAGTAGAAAACAAAAATAATTTTGTTGATCATTTGCTTAGCAAACAAGACGCTGAGGCTAGACTATCTTTTTTAAATTTAGTTGAACCAAGTTTAAAGGATTTTGATGTAAAGATTACCAAAGTAGAAAATGGACAAATCAAAGAAAAAATGATTAAAAAATTTAGCGACGATAAGGATTTTTTCTATCTTTTAGTAAGTAAAGATGATGGAAAAATTTTATTAACAGGCTTTAAAACTGATAAAATGAATACTTTGTTAAAAGAATTTAAAGATTTTGAAAAAGTGGAATTAAACGCTGACATTATCCAAACTTTCATTCAGCAGGGTAGCAAACAAGATAAACAAGGCTTGGGCTACCAAAATCATATTTTAAAACAAAATGACTTAAACCCTGCTAAATCTAGCCTAAGTAAAAACATACAAGCTGAAAAAGAAGCAAAGAGGGGGCAATATTTAGAAAATGAAAGGCAAAGAATAGAGCTTGAAAGAAGGGCAAATGAAAAAGTCAAAGAAAGTAGGGCAAAAGAATGGGCTAAAAAAGAGGCTTTGGCAGGAAAGGCAGCAAATGATACCAGCGATTTAAGCCTTAAAGAGCCTATAAAACACACAAAGATCAAGGATACAAAGCTTATTTTAGATGATGAAAAAGAGCCTATCAATCTAAGCTTAGCCGTGGTTAAAAAAGAGGATTTAAAAGAAAGCTTTGAAAAGGGTGGCACGCAAGGGCGAAGCGAAAAGCAAGATAAAAAGATAAAAAGCATAAGCCTTGCT
>NZ_QHLJ01000021.1 GCF_006864365.1 Campylobacter sp. MIT 99-7217 | reverse complement strand
GTTCTTTAACTTACCATTGTTAAGAGTCACAAGCAAGTTTTAATAAAAACAATTTTACAAGACTTGTTAAAGGATAGGTCTAGTTTAATCTTTCTTTAAATTCTAATAACAAGCTTAAGATTTAAATTTACTTTCAAAGCTCTTTTAAAAGCTTGAATTTAATTTTTAAATTATGGCTAACTTAGTTTTAGTAGCTTAGCTTTAAGCTATGCTTTTTAAAAGCTTGAGCTAAATTAAGCTAGTTTGATTTTAAAGATAAGTTTTAATCCTCACAACTTCATTTTATTGCTTAATTAAATTAAGTAAGCAATAAAGAAGCGATTAAATGCTTTCCGTCTTGGATTAATCTTTACTTATCATATAAACTTTAACAAGGAAGTGATGCGTTTTAGAATGAAATAATGAGTCAAATTAATCCTTAATCTTGTATTTATAGCAAGAATGCTTTTAAGCAAGGATTTAATTGATTTGTTTATGCAATTTTATTTTTAGAAAGTAATGAAGCTTTATGGTTTATCTTAGTCTTTTCTTAGATTGATTAGATAATTCTTTAAAGTCTAACTCAAATAATCTTTTTAGCTTTGTGGGATAGTTCTTTGATTTATCTCATAAGAGCCTTTTAGGTTGGACGGGGTAGGCCTTTAGCTTTGTTACTTTAGGGGCAATTTACTTGCCCCGCTAAAAGTAAATTCAAAAAGGTAAGCTACTAAGAGCGAATGGTGGATGCCTTGGCTAGTAAAGGCGATGAAGGACGTACTAGACTGCGATAAGCTACGGGGAGCTGTCAAGAAGCTTTGATCCGTAGATTTCCGAATGGGGCAACCCAATACATAGAGATATGTATTACCATAATGGAGCGAACGAGGGGAATTGAAACATCTTAGTACCCTCAGGAAAAGAAATCAAAAGAGATTGCGTAAGTAGCGGCGAGCGAAAGCGTAAGAGGGCAAACCAAGTGCTTGCACTTGGGGTTGTAGGACTGCAATGTGGAATAAGAAAGTTTAGCAGAATATTCTGGAAAGGATAATCCTAGAGGGTGATAATCCCGTATGCGAAAAACAATCTTTACCTAGCAGTATCCTGAGTAGGGCGAAACACGAGAAATTTTGTCTGAAGCTGGGAAGACCACTTTCCAACCCTAAATACTAATACTAGACCGATAGTGCACAAGTACCGTGAGGGAAAGGTGAAAAGAACTGAGGTGATCAGAGTGAAATAGAACCTGAAACCATTTGCTTACAATCATTCAGAGCCCCATAGAGCAATCTGGGGTGATGGACTGCCTTTTGCATAATGAGCCTGCGAGTTGTGGTGTCTGGCAAGGTTAAGCAAACGCGAAGCCGTAGCGAAAGCAAGTCTGAATAGGGCGACAAGTCAGATGCTGCAGACCCGAAACGAAGTGATCTATCCATGAGCAGCTTGAAGCTAGTGTAAGAACTAGTGGAGGAGCGAACCCGCTAGCGTTGAAAAGCTATGGGATGACTTGTGGATAGGGGTGAAAGGCCAATCAAACTTCGTGATAGCTGGTTCTCTCCGAAATATATTTAGGTATAGCGTTGTGTCGTAATTAAAGGGGGTAGAGCACTGAATGGGCTAGGGCATACACCAATGTACCAAACCCTATCAAACTCCGAATACCTTTAATGTAATCACAGCAGTCAGGCGGCGAGTGATAAAATCCGTCGTCAAGAGGGAAACAACCCAGACTAACAGCTAAGGTCCCCAAATCTTACTTAAGTGGAAAACGATGTGAAGTTACTTAAACAACCAGGAGGTTGGCTTAGAAGCAGCCATCCTTTAAAGAAAGCGTAATAGCTCACTGGTCTAGTGATTTTGCGCGGAAAATATAACGGGGCTAAAGTAAGTACCGAAGCTTTAGATAGTGTCTATGATTATTTATATTTGCTTTTAGGCTTGTTTTTTGAATGCTTTTAAGAGAGTTCGCATTTTTCTCAATCGGCAGACTTATTTGTCTTGCCTCAATCAAAAAATACTTTACAACTCTTAAAATCACTTCAAAATACTACGCCTTTGTTCAAAAATTTGGATTGCAAATTTTTTAAATCCAATAAAATGACAAGATATAAAATATGAATACTCATAGGCACTGTGGTAGGAGAGCGTTCTATTTGCACTGAAGGTATACCGGTAAGGAGTGCTGGAGCGAATAGAAGTGAGCATGCAGGCATGAGTAGCGATAATTAATGTGAGAATCATTAACGCCGAAAACCCAAGGTTTCCTACGCGATGCTCGTCATCGTAGGGTTAGTCGGGTCCTAAGCAAAGTCCGAAAGGGGTATGCGATGGAAAATTGGTTAATATTCCAATACCAACATTAATGTGCGATGGAAGGACGCTTAGGGCTAAGGGGGCTAGCGGATGGAAGTGCTAGTCTAAGGTTGTAGGAGGCTATACAGGCAAATCCGTATAGCAATACTCCGAGAACTGAAAGGCTTTTTGAAGTCTTCGGATGGATAGAAGAACCCCTGATGCCGTCGAGCCAAGAAAAGTTTCTAAGTTTAGTTAATGTTGCCCGTACCGTAAACCGACACAGGTGGGTGGGATGAGTATTCTAAGGCGCGTGGAAGAACTCTCTTTAAGGAACTCTGCAAAATAGCACCGTATCTTCGGTATAAGGTGTGGTTCGCCTTGTATTAGGATTTACTCCGAAAGCAAGGAAACTTACAACAAAGAGTCCCTCCCGACTGTTTACCAAAAACACAGCACTCTGCTAACTCGCAAGAGGATGTATAGGGTGTGACGCCTGCCCGGTGCTCGAAGGTTAATTGATGGGGTTAGCGTAAGCAAAGCTCTTGATCGAAGCCCGAGTAAACGGCGGCCGTAACTATAACGGTCCTAAGGTAGCGAAATTCCTTGTCGGTTAAATACCGACCTGCATGAATGGCGTAACGAGATGGGAGCTGTCTCAAAGAGGGATCCAGTGAAATTGTAGTGGAGGTGAAAATTCCTCCTACCCGCGGCAAGACGGAAAGACCCCGTGGACCTTTACTACAGCTTGACACTGCTGCTTGGATAAGAATGTGCAGGATAGGTGGGAGGCTTTGAGTTATGGACGCCAGTTCATAATGAGCCATTGTTGAGATACCACTCTTTCTTATTTGGGTAGCTAACCAGCTTGAGTTATCCTCAAGTGGGACAATGTCTGGTGGGTAGTTTGACTGGGGCGGTCGCCTCCCAAATAATAACGGAGGCTTACAAAGGTTGGCTCAGAACGGTTGGAAATCGTTCGTAGAGTATAAAGGTATAAGCCAGCTTAACTGCAAGACATACAAGTCAAGCAGAGACGAAAGTCGGTCTTAGTGATCCGGTGGTTCTGTGTGGAAGGGCCATCGCTCAAAGGATAAAAGGTACCCCGGGGATAACAGGCTGATCTCCCCCAAGAGCTCACATCGACGGGGAGGTTTGGCACCTCGATGTCGGCTCATCGCATCCTGGGGCTGGAGCAGGTCCCAAGGGTATGGCTGTTCGCCATTTAAAGCGGTACGCGAGCTGGGTTCAGAACGTCGTGAGACAGTTCGGTCCCTATCTGCCGTGGGCGTAAGAAGATTGAAGAGATTTGACCCTAGTACGAGAGGACCGGGTTGAACAAACCACTGGTGTAGCTGTTGTTCTGCCAAGAGCATCGCAGCGTAGCTAAGTTTGGAAAGGATAAACGCTGAAAGCATCTAAGCGTGAAGCCAACTCTAAGATGAATCTTCTCTAAGTTCTGTGCAAGACTAGCACTTTGATAGGCTGGGTGTGTAAGAGATGAAAGTCTTTTAGCTGACCAGTACTAATAGAACATTTGGCTTACTTTAATAAAGCATCACTTCCTTGTTAAGGTTTATACAAGGCTTCTTAGGAAAATCCTAGTAAGTAATAAATCTTAAATTTACTTCTTTAGTTAAAGAAGAAAGGAAAAGCGTTTTTTTAAAACTTGCTCTTAACATTGTTTTTTAAGTGTTTTTAAACTTAGCTAAGTCTAGCTAAATTTAAAGCTTAGAGTGTTTAAATTTAAAGATTAAAAACTTCAAAAAGTTTTAAACTCTAGCTTAGTTTATGAGCTAAAAGCTTTTTAAAGTGTATTAAATTAACTTAGCTTTAATTTTTTTAGCTTTATTTATAAGCTTTTTAAACAGTTTAAGTCCAAAAGCTTTTTAAAATTAAGAGCCTTTATCTTATGGCTTTAAAAGTTTTAAGTTAGAAAATAGCTTAAAGGCTTAGAAACTTTTTAAAAAGCCTTAGCTCTATACAGACTAAAAACATTTAAATAACAATGTCCGTGATTATACAGATGTGGAAACGCCTTGCTCCATCTCGAACCAAGAAGCTAAGCACGTCGTGGGTGATGATACTACGCCTTACTGGCAGGGGGAAAGTAGCTCATTGCGGACTTGTTAGTTTATCTGCTTTTAGCTAGTTTTTATTGCTCTTTATTCTTAATATTCTTTTTATGGCTGTTTAGTTTGCTTGAATGCTTTTATTCTTTACCATCTTAAATTCTAGGATTTTAGGTTTTAAGTTTT
>NZ_QHLJ01000020.1 GCF_006864365.1 Campylobacter sp. MIT 99-7217 | reverse complement strand
AAAGCAAATTAACGGACATTTTGCAGTGGTTGAAAGTATAAGCACTAAGGATAACGAGCTTAAATTTAAAACAGCCTTTAAAGAAAATGGAAAATTAAGCTTAGAAAGTAATATTTTTAAAAATGCAAAGCGTGTAGTAAATTCGCAAGGCGAACCGCTTGACCGCCTATCGCAAAGGACAGGGACAAACTTAGATACTAGCCCACGCTTTGATAAGGCAAATTCTACCACAAAAGCGGATAATTTGCAAGAAAGCGAGGAATTATTAAATAAATTTAGTGATGAGATTAAGGCTGTGTTAGATAAAGAGGGAATAAGTGATATAAGGCTAAGTGATACAGAGTTAAACAAGCTTTCGCATGATAACAAACAAGAATTTCCATTCATAAGAAGCACTATACAAGAGCCTAGTAAAATACTTAAAAACGAAAAAGCTCTTTATTTTTTAAAAGAAGACAATATACTTGATCAAGAGTGGTTAAGCTTAGCAAAATATGAAAATGGCGAACTTAGCTATCAAAGCTTTAGAAATAAAAAGCTAGAAGATATTGAGGAGCTAAAAAATAGTAAGATTTTGTATGAGCAAAAAGAGGATTTGAAAAATGCAATAAAACGCTACGAAATCAACGAAGCAGAAAACAAAGAGTTAAAAGAGCATTTTAACTTTAAGGATAAAAAGCCTTTAATAAGAGAGCTTAGAGAAAATGAAATTTTGCATGCCTTAAAATCTCACGGCGATGAAGCAAAGGAAAAATCAAGAGGAAATATAGCAATAACAAGGGAGGATATTAGGGAGTATTATCCAAAAATAACGCAAGATTATACAGATAAATATTTCACTGATAAAGGCGTGATTTATATTAAGCAAATCAACGGACATTTTATCACTATCGAGGAGGCTTTATTAGGACAAGATAAGCTGATATTTAAAACAGCTTGGAAAACAAAGGGAAATTATAATAAAGAAGTATTGTTAAAAAATGCTAAGGCTACTGCAAATCCGCCAAAAATGGCAGATGAAGTGGCAAGGGACAAGCCCAACCTAAGCCAACACTTAGACGCAGATACCCACAACGATACCTTAGCATTTAAGGCAAATTCTACCACAAAAGCGGATAATTTGCAAGAGCCTTTAAACATTACTCCTTTAAAAGAATTTGGCACAAATTATCCTGAGTTTTACCATAAAGGACAAGAAGCTATCAATCATTTACTACAAACTAAAAGCGGACAAGTTGCAGGAGCTTTTTATAAAGAGGGTTTAGGGGATATTGATTTAGTTTGGGGAAATGATGATTTTGGGCTTAAGCATATATTGCAAAAACACGCAGGCGAATTTGAAGATATAGCTAAGGATTTAAGCCAGATAGTGGAGAAAGGACAAATCGTAGATAATCAAGGCTTAAAAACAATATGGCATAAAGCAGACAATGGAAATTATTATAAATTAGGCTTAGCAAAAGGTTTTAATGGTAAGGGTAATAATAAGTGGATTTTAACAGCTTACGAAGTTACAAGAGAAAGGGACAAGACTTTCGGCGATGCCCTTTTTACTGATAAGCGACCCTTATCAAACTCTAAAGACGATTTTAACACAAAAGAGGGAAAAAGTAAAGAGGGTTTAAATGACGAGAACAAGAATTTAAATGCTTATAAAAAGAGCCTTGACAATATGGATTATGACGAGCTTAAAAGTGAAATTTTTCAACTTTATAAAAAGTTGAAAAATTCAAATCAAGATGATCTTATAAAAGCTAAAATAGATATTATTGAAGAACTAGAGAAAAAAAAGCCTAAAGATATAAAGGATTTTTTAAAACTTGGCGAATATGCTGGCATGATTAATACAAGAGCTTATAAAAACGCTTTTATATCTTTAGATAAATTTGGGCATTATAGTATCTCTTTAAGCCCACAAACAAAACAATATTTTAAAAGCCTTGATGAAGCTAAACATTTTGTAGATAGTGGGGAATATGAAAAATTAAGAGCTAATGAACTAAATTATCACAGGAAAGCCACCCTAGATTCAAACGCTCACTTAACAGCTGGGCTTTTTGGAGGTTCTCTTAATGGGCTTGAGGAGGACGAGCAAGGAAATTTAAGCTTTAATGCTGAAGCTTTTGTAAAGGGCTTTTTGCTTGGAGCTGGTGGAAGTTTAGCACTTAGCAAAGGATTTAAAGCCTTAAAAGAAAAGCCTGAGTTAAGACAAAGGCTAAGAAATGAGTTAAAAGATAGTTTAAAAAAAGGCTTTGAAAATGCTAAAAAGCAATATCCTATCTTAAAAACACTTGAGCCTTTAAATTTAAGCATAATGCAAAGTGAAAAAGGAGCTTTAAAACAGGCTGAGTTTGTTTTAAATAAGCTTGAAAAAGAAAGTTTAGAGCAAAGCAAAAAAGAGGCTTTAAGCTTACTTGAAAATATCAAGGGCGAAGCCTTGCCAGCAAAGCTTAGCGAGGAAGAGTTTTTGAAAAATGGCTTTAGTGAAGTTATAAACAAAGAAAACTTTTTAAAGCATTTGAAAGGTAAGGAAGATAGTTTTCAAAGGCTAAAATATCTAAATTTAGCTGAGCCGACATTTAAAAACTATGATGTAAAGCTTAGCAATCAAGCTCAAAATACTTATATGAAAGCCTTTGATGATAAAAATAAAAAAAGATTTTATATTTTGATTACCGAGCAAGATGATAAATTGTTAATTACAGGAATTCCAACGAGTAAAAAAAGAGAACTACAAAGACAAATCCAAAAGGCTGAAAATGTAGAATTAGGCAGGTCAATAGAGGAGATAGATAGTCTGCCAGAGCCTTTGCAAAATGCAAATAAATCCTCAACCCTACGAGGTAATTTTAGCACAAATCTAAACCAAAAGCAAGATGATAAAACTCTACATTCAAACGCTCATCTAGTAGCTGGGCTTTTTGGAGGTTCTCTTAATGGGCTTGAGGAGGACGAGAACGGAAATTTAAGCTTTAACCCTGAAGCTTTTGTAAGGGGCTTTTTGCTTGGAGCTGGAGGAAGTTTTGCGGTAAAAAAGGGCTTAGAACTTCACACAAAGGCTCTTATAAAAAAATATCCAAACATAGCTAAAGAAAACCCTGTTTTAATGTCAAAGCTTGCTAAAAAAGACTTAGAACATTATGCAAGAAGTGGCATTGCTAACAGCTTAACAAAATTTTTCAATAAAAATAAATTTTTTGATGCAAATCCTCAAATTTTCGCTGGTAAAAAGGCTTTATTGAATGAAAGCTACGCACCACAAAAAGCCCAACTAAACACAGCTAAAGCAATGTTAAAAGAGGGCAAAAGCGATTTAGAAATTTGGGAAAATACGGGCTGGTTTTTAGATAGGGATAAAAGGTGGAAATTTGAAATAAGCCCAATAGCAGGCAATCTAAAAAAAGATTTTGAAGATATGAAAAATTACGAAGTGAAAAGATTAGATAGTATTTTAGAAGATGAGGAATTATTTAAAGCCTATCCACAGCTTAAAGATATAAAGGTTCAAAGAAATGATAGTGTGGGCTTTGCTTATTGGGGCAAAGACACAAAAAAGCCTAAAAATATCACTTTTAAAGCATTAAAACATGCAGATCCAATATATGCCCTTTACCACGAAATACAGCACGCTATCCAAGAAATAGAAAATTTTGCAAGAGGAAGTGGAGGAGGTTTAGAGCATCATACAAGAAGTTATGGAGAGATAGAAGCAAGAAATGTCGAATATAGAATGCGAGATTATAGCTTTAATGAGCACCCACACGAAACAAGTGAGCTTAATAAAAATGTGCAAAAAGATTTGATTAAAAAATATCAGAGCTTACAAAAATTAGAGCCAAAACTGCAAAAAGCAAGAGAAGAATTAGACGCTTTTAATGAGATAACTGATAGTCCTAAAGCTAATAATTGGAGTTATGATAAATGGCAAAGAATGAATGAAAAAAGTAGAACATTAAATAACAATGTTGAGGATTTGGAATATACTAAAGAAAATTTAGAACAAAATCACGCTTGGACTGGGGAATTTTGGGGAAGCAAAGAACCTTATTATAAAGATAAAAGCCCTATTATAGAATATGATAAGGATATTTCCCTCTCAAAACCTTTAGAAAATGAGTTTTTAGATAGGCAATTAGATAAAATAAAAACTGATAAAATAAATAAATATGCTATGCCTTTACCTAAGGCAAAAAATGAGCATGAATTTTTAAATCAAATCAAAGCAGATCAAAAGGGTTATAGCGAGATTATAACGCCTATAGGAAGAGTGAAAATCAATTTAAAACACGCTTGGAAACACTTAAATAAAGGAAATACCTATAAAAAAGATAGAAGTTTATACAGCGGAGCTTTTCTTGATACCCTAACCGACCCGCTTTTTGTCGTTAAGCAAGAGTATATCACTAATGCTAAGGTGTCCGCAAATGCTAAGAAAAAGCAAGATAGCAAGTGGATACACACTAATGACAAGTCCATTTTAGCAGAAAATTCTTATACTTTTTTTAAACCTTTTAAAATAAAAGATAAATTTAATTATATGGTAGCTTATGGGCTTGATATAAGAGGCGAAATTATCAATACAACCTTTATCCCTATGAGTGATAAAGATTTAGGTAGGATTAAAAAAATGATAAAGGGCGATGATAAAAATTTGCTTTATTATAAATATTTAAATAATAATTAAGCTACATTCAAACGCTCATTTAACAGCTGGGCTTTTTGGTGGCTCACTTAATGGGCTTGAAGAAGATGAGAACGGCAATTTAGTCTTTAATGCTGATAATTTTGTAAAGGGCTTTTTGCTTGGAGCTGGGGGAAGCTTAGCACTTAGCAAAGGATTTAAAGCCTTAAAAGAAAAGCCTGAGTTAAGACAAAGGCTAAGAAATGAGTTAAAAGATAGTTTAAAAAAAGGCTTTGAAAATGCTAAAAAGCAATATCCTATCTTAAAAACACTTGAGCCTTTAAATTTAAGCATAATGCAAAGTGAAAAAGGAGCTTTAAAACAGGCTGAGTTTGTTTTAAATAAGCTTGAAAAAGAAAGTTTAGAGCAAAGCAAAAAAGAGGCTTTAAGCTTACTTGAAAATATCAAGGGCGAAGCCTTGCCAGCAAAGCTTAGCGAGGAAGAGTTTTTGAAAAATGGCTTTAGTGAAGTTATAAA
>NZ_QHLJ01000019.1 GCF_006864365.1 Campylobacter sp. MIT 99-7217 | reverse complement strand
CGGATTTATTATGAGGCGTTTATGAGGTAGTCGCTTGTATATGAGGGAGGTGGTGGCGGATTGGTTAAATAATGAGGCAACAACATATAATTATATGGGGCGTTTAGAGGTGCTGGCGTAACAAATTTAGTATTAGAGGTGGTAATTTAAGATTATTAGGGCTGAGGGTTTAGGCTGTCTTAGCTAGAATAATGAGTAGAGTAGCCACATTATAAGAGAACTTATGAAGCTTTAAAGGTGGCGTAGCTAAATCATATGATACTTGGCGTGATTATATATAAGAGCCACACACTTTTTTGCTTGCGGGTAAGCTCATATGAGGACACGGCTATTATACGATATTTTACATTATAAACGGCGAGTTAAAAAGTGGCGGTATAGCAAAGCTTGGCAGTTACTAAGTAAGCAAAATTATGTGAGCAGTCGCATTATGACGCTGGGGGGGGGGACTTAGCACTCACAAAACTAGCAGAAGTAAAGCTTAAGGCTAAGATTTGTTTCATTAGCCAACAAAAAATTCAAAGCCATATTAAAATTAAATCAGCTAAATTTTAAGTAATTCACAAAGTATCTAAGCTTTAAATTTTAAAGAAAATTATCAAAATTCTTTATTTATTTAAGTTAATTTTAAATATTAGAATGATATAATCATACTATATAAAAAGTAAGCTGTTAAGCTCTTTAAAGCTTCCTTGACGACTTGAAATTGTCGAAGTTTCACTAAATGGTTTTCGCTAAGTTAGTAAATTTAGCTTAACGAAACCAGCTTCATTATTGATTTTAAAAGCGTTCATCGCATTAAGTATGGCTACTCTTTCGGTTGTGAGAAAGGGGGTTAAAGATGAGTAAGATAGTCGAGTTTGTAATCTTAATTTTTAAGTTAATAAACGAGATAATCAAACTCATTGATTATCTCTTAAACAGCTAAAGTATTATAATTTATCCGTGCTTAGTCTAAGCTTAATGCGATTTTTACCAGCCGAAAGAGGCACGGCTTTCGGTAAATTTTCAATCAAACAAGGAGCTAGTTATGAAAATTTTATTTAATTGCACCTTAGCAAGAAAAAAAATGTATGATTTAAACCTAACCCAACAAAATCTAATCGATTTTCTCAATCAAAACGGCGTTAAAACCTCTTTGCATAGTCTTAAATGCTGGTTTAGAAGCAACGAAAAAATCCGCTCTATGCCTGACATCTCAAGACTAGTGCTTATTGCAAGGCTTTTAAACTTAGACCTTAACGACTTAATTTTGATTATAGAAAATTAAGCTTAAACACATATTTTTTGTCCCTTTTTTTAAAAAACTTAATCAATACAATGCTATTTTTAAATCACTCTTTTAAAAGATTAGTTTAAAAAAGTGATTTTTAAGCCCTATCTAAATTTAGCGATTAGACAATGCTAAAAGCAGGGTGGGAGTTAATTTTACCAAACATTACTAAGCCCTCCCATAATTAAATCCAAATCTTAGTTTTTATTTCCGTGTAAAAAAGCTTTTTATAGTGCATTCTAAGTGGACTGATCATAGGAGCAGTTACAAAAACATCTTCATCATTATAAAAAACACCTTCTTTAAAGCCGTATAATACAGGTATTTTTACAAAATCTCTTCGCTCATGCACAACTCTATCATAAAATACTCTTTTGCTTTGTATCTGTCCTAGTTGTGCTAAATTTTTCCAAGCATATTCACTTACTTGTTTATTGGTTTGTATAAGGAGCATAGGAAAAATTATATTGACCATAAGAAATTTTTTTATTATATCTGTTCTATTAAGGCGTAAATCAAGACAAGCGGTAATGTCATATTCTAGCTTAAATTTACGACCCTTAAGCCCCCCCCCCCCTTAAAATAGGGCTTAGTTCCTTAGTTTCAATCTTTTGTTTAAAACTTGTATAATAATAATCCACAAAACTAGCCTCAAAAAAACTGCCAAAACTTTGACTTACACCGACAGCATTTTTGCCATCTTCATAACTAGGGTAAAGTAACAACATTTAAAACCTCCTTTTAAAAATTTATTTCTTTGTAAAGTTTTCTTAAGCTTTTTTAGCTTATAATGACTTCAATCTTACCGCGCGAAGCGGTAGCAACAGATACTCCACTTATTCGCCGCTTGACAGCGAAGATCGCCTTATCGTAGTGGATTGTAAGGCGTGAGTAGCGGTAAGATTATCTCATATATATCTTATAATCAAGTCTTTATCATTTAGTAAGCTTTCTAGCCTTGTTTTACTTTTTAATCTTGCATTAAGCCAAATATAAGTAAAATTATCAAAGAAAGATAGAAAGGCGGATTGGCGACACCGCCCACGACCTGCAGGGTGTTTTTGACATAGTCAAATTTACATGGCAGAATTGGAGGTTCGGCTCTCCCTATCTTTTAGTTTTTTGATTTTATATTGCGTATTTGTCATTAAATGAACGCTTCTTATTCTATGCTTACCGCCTTTAAATTCTAAATCTAAAGCAAAAACACCCTTACCACCTTTTAACTCACTAACGATAAGTTTATAATTTTCTTTTCTAGCGTTTAAATAATCACTTGGATTTTGTGCTATATACTCGGTTAATTCTTTAGCTTGTAAAGGGTTTGCGAAATATTCAGGGTGTTTTTGTGCTAACTTAATATAATCAGCCCAAACATCGCCTTTCAAATTTAAATCTTTTCTTATTTTATCGCTTACTAAAACTTTATTTTCTCTAAATTCTTTTTCTAATGTTGGTGTTACTTCAAATCTAGGCTTTAAAGGCTTATTTTTATTTACATCAGCTATAAATTTATTAAAATTTTTCACATAATATTTTTCTTTAGCCTTTTGATAAGCTTTGCTAAGTGCCAAACTTCCCCCAGCTCCAGCTAAAAAGCCCCTTACAAAAGCTTCAGGGTTAAAGCTTAAATTTCCGTTCTCATCTTCTTCAAGCCCATTTAAAGAGCCCCCCAAAAGCCCAGCTCCTAAATGTGCGTTTGAATGCAATGTGTTTTTATCTAAGCTTTCATTTTTCAAAAAATCAGTAATGCTTTTGTGTCCTTGATATATTATTTTATCTTTAGTGTTATCAAATATAAAATTATTTGCATGTTCGAATAAATCAGGTTTATTTTTGAGTAAATTTAATGCTAGCTCTTTAAAATTGGTATTTTTTAAGTTTTCAAAGCCATTATCAAAACGCATTTCTTTATCAAGTATTTTCACAATGTTCTCTAAGCTTTCGCCTTGTTTTTTCAAGCTTCTATAAACATTAGAAATTTGATAAAATGCTTTCATTAAAAGCTCTTTATCTTCTTGTGATTTGCCTTTAAAAAGCTTATTGACCCCAGAAATTAATTCTTTATTTTCTTGCTTTTTATTTAAATTTGTGGTATTATCTTGTAAGTCGTTTGAGTGTAGATTAGCCCCATCACTCTTGGCGGTTACTCCGTTTTGGCTTCTTGGTAGAAAATCTGAGCCTTGCGACTTATCCACTTTATAAGCTGTTATTATCCAATTATTATCGCCTTTTCCTTGAAAACCTTTTGAAAGTCCTAATCTATAAGTTACGCCCTCTTTTTTGTATAAGATAGTTTGAATTGAATTATCTTGTATAAGCTCCCCTTTCTCCACTATCTCACTCAAATCCTTAGCTATATCTTCAAACTCGCCTCCGTGTTTTTGCAATATATGCTTAAGCCCAAAAGCCTCATTTCCCCAAACTAAATCAATATCCCCTAAGCCCTCTTTATAAAAAGCTCCTGCAACTTGTCCTTTAAACTCGCCATTTGGATAAAGTTCTTTAAAAAGGTCGGTTTTTTGAACCTTGTTATAATCTTTGCGATTTTTTAAAAGTTCAAGGGTCTCAGATTCAAATATAAGCCTTTTGATAGCACCCTTTGGGTCGCGGTAGTATTCAGCAAAATTATAACCGAATTCTTTTAAAGGGTGGATATTTAAGTCTTCTTCTATTTTATGTTTTAAAGCATAGGGCAAATATACATATCTTTGTCCCCTTTCTAAAGCTTTTTTGGTGCTTAAAATAATGTTTGTTGCCATAATTAAATCAATATCGCTTTTTAGTTTTAAGCGGTAAAAAGGATGCATTTTGTATTTTTCTATATCGCCAAATCTTTCATCAAGTGCTTTATAATAATCATCTTCTTCTTTTTTTTCATTTATTAACTTTTTCATGGTTTGCGTTCTTGATTTTTCTTGCAAATTATCTTTTTCAGTATTTTTTTTAACAATCAAAGTCTCATTTTTTGCTGTCTTAGTCTTTGGTTCTTGTGAAGTTTTTTGAGCTTTTAGAATTTGACTTTCATCTAAATTTGTAGTATAATCTTGCTTAGAAACCTTTAGAGATAGATTGTTTCCATTCTCTACTTTTGAAATGACTTGGTCGAAATTCTGCATTTGGGGTTTCGTTTTTTCATAACTTGTTAAAATCCATTCATTTTCACCTTGTCCTTTAAAGCCTTTTGAAAGTCCTACACGAAGTTCGTTACCATTTTCTAGTTTTTGTATAATTGTTTTTACTCCAGCATTTTCTACGATTTGCCCACTTTCTACAATCTCAGGTATCTTTTCAAGAAATTCTAAAGCCTTTTGATTTGCTTTGTATTCATCTAAGCCTTGTTTGATAAAATCATCACTTCTACGCTTTAATATATGCTTAAGCCCAAAATCATCATTTCCCCAAACAAGATCGATATCCCCTAAGCCCTCTTTATGAAAAGCTCCTGCAACTTGTCCTTGTTCTTCTTTTAAAAGCTTTTGTATCGCTCTTTTTCCGTCTAAATAAAACTCAGCATAATTCGTGCCAAAGTCTAAATTTGGCTTAATTCTAAAGAATTTTTCTACAAACTCTCTATCCTCTTTTATGTAGTCTTTTAAAAATTCGTGTTGTGTTTTGTTATTTAACCACTCATTAATTTCTTTTTCGTTTATTTTAGCCTTTCTTGCCCTTGCCACCTCGTTTGATACAAAAGAATTAAAAAGCTCTTCTTCGCTTTTGTTTCCAGCTAAAAAAAGAGCTTTTAAGCGTGCTAATGTATATCCTGGAGCATGCCTGTAACCTAGCAATTTTTCATTTATGAAAGAGGGAGTATTTAGTAATTTTTTTATTATTTCTTGAGGTTTAGCATCATATAAACTATAACCAGCCTCTAAAAGCTCTTTAAATTCACTTGATAATTCCTCGCTTTCTTGCAAATTATCCGCTTTTGTGGTAGAATTTGCCTTATCAAAGCGTGGGCTAGTATCCAAGTTTGTCCCTGTCCTTTGCGATAGGCGGTCAAGCGGTTCGCCTTGCGAATTTACTACACGCTTTGCATTTTTAAAAATATTGCTTTCTAAACTTAATTTTCCATTTTCTTTAAAGGCTGTTTTAAATTTAAGCTCGTTATCCTTAGTGCTTATACTTTCAACCACTGCAAAATGTCCGTTAATTTGCTTT
>NZ_QHLJ01000018.1 GCF_006864365.1 Campylobacter sp. MIT 99-7217 | reverse complement strand
CCTATGATTTTAAAGCTAAGATCTTTAAAGAAGTCTTTTTTACTAAGTTCTAAAATGGCTTTTATGCTTAGGTCATTGGCGTATTTTTTCGAGCTGAAAGGACGGATAGAGAGGATTTTTTTTCTTTGTTCTTTATCTTTTGGCTGATAGGAAAAGAGTTTTGTGTCTATTGGGTTATGTATTATGCTGTATTGGCTAGGCTCTAAGCTTAAATTCAAGTCCCCCAAACTTTCATTTTTAAAATGCTCAGAAACAAAAACAAAATGTAAATTTTTATGCTTTGCGTTGATAAGTTTCGTCCAAAAAGCCTTTCTTTGATCCGAAAGCCTTTTTTGCCTTTGGATTTCTTGAGAACTCATATTTTCAAAGTTAAACTCTCTTCTTTGCCATACTTGAATTTCAGCCCCATGCACCCACACAATGATTTTTATTTTATTAATAAATTTTTCCAAAACTTTCCACATATTTTGATCGATTAAATGTACCAAGATATATTTATACTTTCCACTTCTAAGATTTTCTTCTAGAAGTTCGCTACTTCCACGAACTACATCTATATCCTCAAATTCTCTACATAAATATTTTTCTTGGTTAGAAATTTGAAAAATATCAACTAAAACATTTGATTTTCTATAGGCTTTTACCCTAGAATGTAAAAAGCCATATTTGTAAATATCATCATAAGATGGATACTGTTTTGTTAAAATCAAAGC
Organism: Campylobacter sp. MIT 99-7217; assembly: GCF_006864365.1. Taxonomy (NCBI): domain Bacteria; kingdom Pseudomonadati; phylum Campylobacterota; class Epsilonproteobacteria; order Campylobacterales; family Campylobacteraceae; genus Campylobacter; species Campylobacter sp. MIT 99-7217. The sequence goes on along the minus strand of NZ_QHLJ01000018.1, from coordinate 6,133 downwards.
TTTTGATTTTTCAAGCGTAAGAAAAGGCTCTTTGCTCACGCTATCTATGATCAAACTTTTACAAACAAGCGCCCCAGGTCCTTGTATCCTCAAACCAAATTTCACATAGACGCTCTCAGGTGGTATAGCTAGGGTAATGATTTGATTTAAATTTCCCATGCTATGTGATATTTTTTCCTTATTTTCGTTTTGAAATTCAAATACAAGTTTTACATCTTCTGTATTAAAATTGCCTTCCAAAATACACTGAGAATTGTTGACTAGGTTTAAATCATCTCTTAAGAAAGACTCCGAAAAGACATATTTGTATTCTTCTTTATTTTGCTTGGATATAAACTCACAAGCTCCTTCGCTTCTTTGAATCTTTATCTTGGAATTAATGGATTTTGGCATAAGATCATAAAATTGATCACTACTAAATTTAAAAATCTCTATATTGGAATTAAGAGTTTTGTGTACAGCAGGTAATTTTGGAGATATTGATACAATATCTTTTTCAAAACAAAGCCCTAAATCAGCAAGTTTTATATCTTCTATATATCTTTGCAAAAGCTCTTCTGGAGCAAATCTTGCATTTTTACAATATCCAAAACAATCAAGCCCAAGCATACTTTCTAAGCTATATTTAAAATTTCTATCCAAAATAAAAGCCGTGAGCATTTTCTCATCTAAACTCTCAAAGTGAATAATAGAAGAAGTGATGTCTAATTCTTCGCAATACCTATATTCACTTCCTGAATGCAAAATCATCTCTTTATCCTTAAACTCATAAAAAGATGACTTACCTATGGCATGAGCCTTAGAATACTTGCGAGCTAAAATCAAATCTAAGCCATAATTTTTTGTGTAATAATCTTGAGGGCTTAAAATACCTAAAAATCCATTTTTTACTTTACTTAGGTAAGATACACACTCTAAAGCATTTTCTTTTATGATGATATTTTCTAAAGAACCTTCTATGCTCTCTTCAAAATTCTTTAAAAGAACTAAAAATTTATTTTGTACGCTTTGTTTTGAAAATACTTCTAAAATATACTCATAATCTTGCAAAGAATGGAGTTCTGCATAAAAATAAACACTAGGTTCTTCTTCTTTTTTTACCCTAGAAAATACAATAGAAAGTATATAATTTAATCTCTGAGTATAGGTATTTTCAAGCATAACTTTTCTTAAGCCTAGAAGACGAAATTTTTTATAATATAACTCATCACTGATAACAGCTTGCAATCTTCTAGAAATTTCTTCCTCATCATCAGAAGAAATGATCAAATCCCCAAAGAAATTCCTTAATGCCTTAGAGTAATTACTGATCGTCAAAGTATTTGAAGCCAAAAGCTCAAAAGCTCTTCTTGCAAACATTGTTTGAGATTGCTTAATGGTATTTAGTGTAATACCAAATTTATACCCTTTATAAGCCTTATTAATCTGTTCAAAAGGAAGCTTTCCAAGAACCATATCTTTATATTCTTGTGGAAATTTATAATGTGGATGCGGGTTATCATAATTTCTATCATATATACTTACAGGCTTTAAATTTTTAACAGCATCAACTAGGGTTTTAAAATCTCTTTGCCTTACTGGATATCTTAAATAGTAAGATCCAGCAAAGTTAAAACCATCTATCCTGTCGTACTCTTCGATAGGATTGTGAAATTCAGGCTGAACGGCAAAAGGCAAGCAATAAACATTCGTATGCCCTACATAGTATTTATATTCACCCACACAATCCAAATCCGTCGTAAAAACAAAATCGACATTCTGGGCAAGAGGTAAAAATTGTTCGAAATGAACAGGATCTTCTTTGTTCCAAAAAATAGTTGGAATACCAAGTGCCTTACAATAAATAAGTAAATTTTCTAATTCTTGAGAGAAGTTAGAAATTTTTTGTGTCCATAATTTTTCTAGACCCTCCCAAGCTGATTCTATAAATACAAAATCAGGCTTAAAAGATTGTATTTCTTGCTTAAAAGAGCTAGGACTAAGTTGTTTGAGTTCGCACTCTACTTTAAAACAACTATAAGTAAATTCGTCCATTATACAAGCAATTTTTACTTTCTTAATATCTTCAATATCCTTATCAAAAATTTTTAGCGTAGATGGTAAATGAATGTCTTTTCTGTATTTAGGTAAAATAGCTTGCATTTGCTGAATTTGGAGACTAACTTTTTGTTTAAATTTTTTATAATCTTGATAAAATCCGTAAGGCAAAGAAAGAATGTTTTTTAAATTTTTAGCCTTTACAAGACGGTTTCCCCACATAAAAGATAAAGTATTTTGGACAGCTTGCACTCTTTCTTCTTCTCTTTTTGTTTTTTGTTGTTCTAAGCTAAGTTTCATTTCTAAACTTAGTTTTTCTTTCATGGCTTTTTCAAGATTTTTTTGAACACATGCTAACTGATCTTTGAGTAAAGTAATAACACTATTATTGATCAATGCTATACTTCTTTTATGATAGTTTAAATTTTGAGTCATTCTGTAAGATTCAAAGGTATTTTTGGCTAAGATATTCCTAAGAATTTGCTTTTCATTTAATTTTTCTTCAGGAAAATATAAATGCGTAGGTGTTACATTAAAGGTTTGAAAATAAATATATCCAAGTTCTTGCATAAGCTCATCAATTTCTAAATAAGCATTTTGGTTTATAGCTTCTATATATATCAATGGGCGATTTTTTTCTATAGTCTTTTTTGCCCCTATCAAAACCTTAGTTTCCATACCCTCAACATCTATTTTAATACTTGCAATTTTTTCCCTTATTTCAAAATCATCAAGCCTCTTACATTCTATATCGCCTTGTCCAAGAGTAAGAGAATTTCCACCTAAATTTGAAAAATCCATATCCACAAAAGAAGCTTTTTCATCTTTATCAGATAAGCCATAGTTGTAAATTTTTACAAGATCTTCAAAGTGATTGATACTCACACTTTCTTGTATGATTTCACATAGTGCTTTATTGGCTTCAAAGGCATAAACTTTGATCTTATTTGCAGCTATAAATAAGGTGTGATTTCCTATATTTGCTCCTATATCTACAAAAACTTCTCCTTGTGGAATTCTTTTTAAAATATCTTGAAGCATTGTATATTCATAAGGAATTTTTTTCATAAAAACCTCCTTTTGAATATAATCTGTGTTTTTGTCAGGAAGGTATAATTTATAGTCGCAATTTCCCCCCACCTGCTTATCATTGATTAATTTCAAATCAACAACATAATCATCATTTTTTTTATTTCCAAAGGCTTTTAAATTTTCTTTCATTTTTCTATCCCACAAAAATCAAGTATTTTTTCATTATCTTCAAGCTTTAAGTTTTTAAATTCTTTATGTCCTACTAAAAGAGCTATGTTTTCATATTTTAAAGCCTCATTTAAAGCGATCAATTGACATTTTTCTTTTAAACTTTGAGGCAACTCCTTGATATTAGGCTCAACTACTGCCACTTCATAGCCCTTTTGGATAAGCAAACTCACTATAAAAACAGCTGGACTTTCTCTTAAATCATCAATATCAGGCTTAAAAGCTAGTCCCAAACAAGCAATTTTTTTATTTTTCAATACTTCAGCCCTATGAATAATCTTTTGAGTAACAAATAAAGGCTTACTATCATTAACCTCTCTAGCCATTTTGATCAATCTAGCCTCACTAGCAAAATCATAAACCAAAAACCATGGATCAACGGCTATACAATGTCCGCCAACACCGCAACCAGGTTGCAAGATATTAACTCTAGGGTGATGATTAGCAAGGCGTATAAGCTCATATACATCAATATCAGCCTTATCACAAAGCAAAGAAAGCTCGTTAGCAAAGGCTATTTGCACATCTCTTGAGGAGTTTTCAACAAGCTTAACCATTTCAGCTGTTTTTGCATTTGTATCTAAGCATTTGCCTTTAACAAAGCTTCTGTAAAGCTCTAAAGCCTTTTGTGTGCATTGAGGCGTGATACCACCTATAATCCTATCATTTTCCACAAGTTCTTCCAAAATTTTTCCCGGCAAAACCCTTTCTGGGCAGTATGCGATAAAAATATCACTATTTTTTGTATCTTGATGCGGAAAAATCAAATCCTTTCTTTCTTCGCTTAACCATTTTGAAAGCTTTTGGGTTGTTCCAACTGGTGAGGTTGATTCTAAAATCACCAAATCACCCTTTTTTAAAACCCGGGCAAGTTCTTTAGCTGCGGCTTTGATATAATCAAGATTAGGCTCATAACCAGCTTTAAAGGGCGTTGGAACACAAACGATAAAAACATCTGATGGACAAGGTTTTAAACTTGCCTTAAGAGCTTGCTCTTCAACAACCTTTTTTACCAAAATATCTAGGTTGGATTCTATGATATGAATTTTGCCTTGATTGATAGTATCAACGACATTTTGATTAACATCAACTCCTACAACCTTATGTCCTGAGCTTGCTAAAATAGCAGCAGTTGGTAAGCCTATATAGCCAAGACCAATAACACAAATTTGCATATAGTTTTATCCTTTTTGTTTTAAATACTCTAAAATTTTTTCACTAGCCTTGCCATCGCCGTAAGGATTAACATTTTTAGACATCTTCTCATATTCTTTTGTATCTTCAAGAAGTCTTTGAGCTTCTTGAACGATCTTTTGAGTATCAGTTCCTACAAGCTTTGCAGATCCAGCCTGCACGGCTTCTGGGCGTTCTGTATCATTTCTTGTTACAAGTATAGGCTTTGAAAGACTTGGGGCTTCTTCTTGAATACCCCCTGAATCAGTGATAATAAAATATGACTTATCCATGAGATATACAAATTCTTCATACCTAAGAGGAGGAATTAAAAAAACATTTTTTATGTCCTTTAACATAGCATTTACAACCTCATGAACATTAGGATTAAGATGTACAGGATAAATGATATCTACATTTTCATTATTCAAGGCAAGCTGTTTTAAAGCTTTGCAAAGATCTTGAAAGCCTTGTCCAAAATTTTCTCTTCTATGTCCTGTTACGAGTATAATTTTTCTTTCTTCATTAAAATGATAATACCTTGCAAGCTCTTTGAGTATTTGTTCTTTTAAAATGGAGTTTTTTTCTAGCTCTTCTTTCATGAAAAGCAAAGAATCAATTACCGTATTTCCAACGACAATGATATTTTCCGGGTTTTTGTTTTCTTTGAGCAAATTTTCTTTGGCATTTTGAGTTGGGACAAAATGATAATTTGCTAAAACCCCTATAATCTGTCTATTTGCTTCTTCTGGAAAAGGAGAATAAAGCTTATTTGTCCTCAAACCCGCTTCAACATGGGCGATTTTTATTTGCTTATAAAAAGCAGCCATACTAGCTATCATGGCTGTTGTTGTGTCGCCATGCACAAAAACCAAATCAGGATTAAAATCATCAAGCACATCATTTAATTTGGACAAAATAAAAGAACTAAGATCAAAAAGCGTTTGATTTGGCTTCATAGCATTTAAATCATAATCAGGAACAATTTTAAAAATAGAAAGAATTTGATCAAGCATTTGCCTATGCTGAGCACTTACACAAATTTTCGTAACAAATGCTTGATCGTTTTTAAATTTATGAATCAAAGGAGCTATTTTGATAGCTTCTGGTCTAGTTCCAAACACGAAAAGAACTCTTTTCATCGATAAATTGCCTCAAATTTTATTTTGTATTGAAAATATAATTTTTCAAACTATATTTCTAAACTATAAAGCTTAAAATTTCAAATCCACAAAAAACTTCTAAGAACTTGCATCAAGTTCTCTTGGAGTCTAACCCAACTTCATAACCGCTACTTCCAAAAATAGCAAGTGTGATTTTACAAAAATAAAGCTTAAAATATCATTTTTTTAAATCTACAACTTTGAAACCTTGTAAAGTATTAATGATGATAGAAATTTTATTTTCTTAAAACTAATAAATGAAAAATTTAAATGGCATTATCAAAACGATACGCTAAATATAGTTTGAAAAATTATATTTTCAATACAAAAAAAATTAATCTCGCTTAAACTTCTCATTAATAAAATAAAAAAGGTATGAAATGACATTACTTTTAGACAAGAAAAAACTTAAAAAAGATCCAAAAAACTTTTTTAAGGAAAGTAAAAATCCTCTTTTAAAAATATTTTTTAAAGAAAATAAGGCTTAAAAATGTTTTTTT
>NZ_QHLJ01000017.1 GCF_006864365.1 Campylobacter sp. MIT 99-7217 | reverse complement strand
GCCTCCAAATTTAGCCTTTGCTTCTTCTAAGGCTTCTTTTGCCTCAGCACTAAAGCTTTCATCGATGATACTTTCAGCTGCTCTTATGTTTTGAGTAGGCAAAGTTTTCACAATGCCAGCCACTGAGTAATCAGCCAAAGCCTTGCTCTTTTTCAAAGCATTTAAGCCCTTTTTAGCAAGATAAGGAGTAGCTATCATCACGCCATCACCAGCCGCACTTAAAAGCCCAGCTTGCACTGAGTAATCAAGCATATCTTTAAAATTATTTTCCCTATCAAGATAAGCATTGGCCACAGCCATATCAGTGCCTGCTCCTACAAAGCTACCCAAAGCACTACCGAACACGGAATTAATCAGCCTTGCCTGAGGCGTAGTTCCTTTTTTAGCCCCTGCTAAAGCCCCTGTTAAGCCTCCTGCGATTTCAAATTTGCTATCATTTAAGGTATTGGCAAAATTATCAAAAAAGCCGGTATTCACAAGATATTTTTGCTCCTTGCCCTTATCGTCTCTTTTGATAAAATATATTTCGCCCTCTTTATCAAGTCCAGCATCATCAAAGCCATTAAGCTCAGCTATGGTGTAAAGATCTTGCAAAAAATCTTTTTGCATTTGCTTAGCTTTTTCATCATCACTTAAAAAAAGATTTTTAAGCAAGGATTTTTCGTGAAATTGACTTAGGGTATTAACCGCCTTTTGCACCTCGCTAAAGATCATATCTTCAGCCTTGTATTTTTCTTTAAATTCTTTGAGATTTTCTTTGTCGCTTTGAAACCACTTCGCCGCAAAGCCAAGTTCATTTTCGATAAATTCTTTATCTTCTTCTTTTAGCCGTCCTCTTGTGTTTGCTATTTTTGCACGCTTTTGCTGTCTTTGATACTCAGCCTTTGCCATAAACTCATCGCTTGCAAAAAGATTGAAAGCATTTGCTAAAAAATTGCTGCCAAATTCGGCATTTTTGTGAAACTCACTGCTTAAATGTGCTTTTTCCCCCTTGCTTAAATCCTTAAAGTCTATGCCTTGTGTGATTTTTTCTTTGATATCTTTGTTAAAGCTTTTTTGTATGCTTTCATCGTATTTAAAAGGCTTTTCAAGACCCAAGCTTTCATTTAAGGCATTTGCACCCTTTTTGTAAAGCTCACCAAATCCTAAGAAATTTAAGGCTCTATCTTCGATTTTTTCTAAGGTGCTTTTGTTTTCAAGCTCTTTGATAGCTTCTTCTTTTTGTGTGATTTTTTCTTGCTCTAAAAGCTCATTTTTAGCCTTGTTAAAATCAGCTTCATTTAGCTTAGCTCTATCTTCAGGATTTAGCCAAAGTCTAGCCTCGTTAAATTTGCTTATTGTGCCTGTTTTGTTGCCTTTTTTAAGCTCTTCCAAGATCAAAGCATGGTCGTTGTGATAGTTTTTCTTGAAAGCTTCAAAATCAATGTCTGTATCTTGCGTTTGCAAAAAATCAACAATTTCTTTTTCATTATATCCAGCCTCAAGTGCCTTATCAAAGTCAAAATTCATATTTTTCCTTTTAGTGGGTTTAAAAATGCTCATATTTAAACAAATTAAGCCACTTTTTTAAAGGGGCAATTTTTTTAACCCTTGTTTTAAATCTTTGATTTTTCTAAATTTACTTTTAAAAAAAGGATAAAAATGCAAGATTTGATTAACAATCCAGCGCATTATAAAGGCTATGGCTTTGAAAGCTTAGAACTTCTAGAAAAGCTTTTTAAAAAAATGCACAAAAACATTAATGCCTTTTATCTTGGAAATGCCATTAAATACGCTTTAAGGTGCGAATTTAAAGGAAATAAGTTGCAAGATTTGCAAAAATGTGAGTTTTTTGTTAAAAAGCTTGAAATGTTCATCGATGATAGCGTTAAAACTAAAAATTTGCATGAAAGTTTCAAACCCTTTTCAAGCTATATAGAAAAGATAAGAGCTAAAAATGGGGATATAGCCACGCTTGTTTCTTGCCTTGTAGCCTTTGCTTTAGAGCCTTTTAAAAACAATCACGCCGTTTTGAAAGTTTTTATCCAAAAGCTGATCGAGGAAATGAATGGGTCAAAAGGCTAAAAAATGGGCTTTAAAAGCAAGAATGAACAAGTTTAAAAGAAAAGCCTTAAATAAATGGCGACCCATTTTAAACGAATATGATTTAAGAGTAGGAGACGAGTTTTTAAACTACGCAAGCGAGCAATACGGCTGGGCTAAGGCTGAAAGGGGCTTTTTAGGCTTTATCGCTAATTTTTTCTTTGCAAAGCCTTTAAATGTGCTTTTAGTTGCTGCTGCTGCCTGCTTAACCATACTTAGCGGTGGAACGCTTGCACCCATTTTTGGACAATTATTTGCTCAAATTTACATAGTAGCTGTTGTGAGTGCTACCATAATCAACTACGCAAGCAAGATCTATCAAGCTCAAAAAAGCTTTTTAATCGCACAAGATGAATACAGTGCCAAAGCAAGTGCGTTCGCCTTAACACAGAACACTGAGGCTGCAAAAAAGAGAGCTAAAGAAAGTGAGGCGATCACAAAAGATATGATTTATGGCGGATATGCCATTTATGCAAATGGGGCAATTTACAAAAATCAATTTGCAGGCATAAATAATAATTTTTCCTCCCAAATCGCTCCTGATAGTGCAAAAGGTATCTTTGGACAAGCTACAAACTCAAACATAGATGAAGCCTTGCAAAATAGAAGTGGTGGGGGCTTAGCAGGAGGAGAAAACTTTGCTAGCAAGGCTTTAAACATGCCCTTTCCGCTGGCAAGCTCTTTTGATAGTTCGCAGTATCAAACAATGATACAAGAAGCCTTTTTAGCAAGAAGCTTAAAGACGATCAAGGGCTTTAACAAGCTTGTGGAAAATGATTTTGGTATGAATACCTACGATAGCTTTTTAAAAGAAAAATTTAACGAACTTGATGAAAAGACCATGAAGCCCTTTAAAGCAAATCTAAGCCAGCTTGACTTTTTAAACAAAAACAAGGCTTATAACAAAGCGATATTAAGGGACTTTGATACGCTTTTGCTGAGTGATTTTAAAGAGCTTGAAAGCCCTGATAAAAAGCTTATACAAAAAGCACAAAAGGCTTATGAGGGGTATTTAAATGTTCAAAAACAAGAGTTAAATTTAAATAGCGACGCTTCACAAGAGCAAATTGCGACACAGCAAAAAAGCTTAAATGAAAAAAAGGCTAAAAGCTATGTGGAAAATGTGGAGTATTTGTTAAATTTGATCTTAAATGCTGATTTTTACTCTATCAAGGCTTTTGATGAACAAGAGCTTGATCATATCTACAAAGAAAAATCTACTCTTTTTAACAAGGCTTCTTTAATGCAAGGCAAAAAAATCACTGAAATTTTAAAGGCTAAAAAAGAGGAATTTAAGGATTTTTATAAGCTTGAAAGCTTTGTTAAGGACTTTTTGGCATTAAAGCCTTTGCAAAAATGCATAGGCTTTGAAAATGATAAACTAGCTTTTAGCGAGGCTAGGAGTGCAAGGCGTGTAAAGCTTTTAAATGAATATTATTTGTGCGAGTTTGAAACTAAGGATATGCTTATTTTAGAGGAATTTGCAAAAAAAGGCATTCCAAAAGCAAGCGTAGTTGATAGCTTTAATCTCAATGCATTTTATGAGGGATTTTAAAAAAACAAAAGGAGTAAAAATGTTTTCAATGATGTTAAGTAATGCAGGCTACAAAGTAGTCTTAGCTGGGGGGGGGGGGGAAAGGTATTTTAGTAAAAAAACAAGCATTAATGTAAATAGCTACAATGACGGCTATAAATCAGTAGCAATTGTTTTGCCAAATGTTACTTATCCTATCAAAGAAATCTTTGTCGAATATGAACTTTTTAATATGAGAACTGATTTCTATCCTTCTAAAAAAACGCTTGAACTTGTAGCAGTGCTTTATGGAGGCTTTGAGTATCATATCGGTTATTCAGCACATTACAAAATCCCAGCAAATGTGGTTTTAAGAAAAGGCAGTGCCTTAATCAACACAAACAACACCACGCAAGAAATTAGAATGTGGAGTAAAGCAAGTAACATTAAAAAGCCACACGCAAGGCTTAAAGCTACGATTTATTATGATTGAGGCTTATTTGCTATCTTGCAACTCTTTGATTTTGCTAATGTTGATCTCGCATTCTTTATAAGCTCTAAAAAGGCTTGAATACGCCCTTAAAATATCAAGTTCAGTTTTAACCTCTGGCTTAGCTAAGGGCTTAAGCTCTAAAAGGCTTTGAGGGATTTCTTGCTTGATGATTTGACTTTGTGTTAAAACTTCTTTTTTAGCACTACAAGCATTTAAAAAAATGAGTAGCATTAAAAGCCCAAAGATTAAAATCATTATATTTAAAAATCTTGTATCTGTGAATTTCATGATAATCCTTTATTTCAATTAAAGGATTTAAGAAGTATGGTAAATTTTAAAGGGATTAAAATGAATTAATCCCTAAAACAGCTAAAAGGATTACTATGAGTAAGCATAGTAAAAAGCCTTTAGTAAGATTATACCTTAAAATTGTTATTTTTAGGTTTAAAATTACCTTAAGGCTGAGGCGGATTTAATCCGCCCCTTTGGCTGTAACTCCTTAAATCCAAATTTCACTTATAAAGCTCATCAACTAAAGCATTAAAGCTTTTTACTAGCTCTTTGTTTTCTTTGTAAATGATAAGAGCCTTTTCATTTGCGACATTCACACTTTCATCTAAAGCCTCTTTTTCTTTGCTTGCTTTGCTCACGGCTTTTAGCTCTTCTTCATGCCTTTTTAAAGTAGCGTTTAAATCCTTTCTCAAGCTCTCATTTAAAGAACTAGCCAAAATCGCCCTTGCTCTCTCGCTCTCAAGCTCTTTTTTGATATGGTAAAAATACCCTAAAAAGCTTAAAAGTGCAGGGATTATAATCCAAATTAAAAGCTTCATTTCGCAGGTCCTTGCCTCGTGTTATTAAGCTCAAAATTAGGAGGCTTTGCTTTGCTTTCATTATCCTCAACAAAAAGCTTTTTAAGCACTTTATCCAAAGGCTTTGTTTGGTTGTTTTTCACATCAACAACTTGCCCTGTTGCTTCATAAATTTGAACCTCTTCAATCACAGCTTCAAGTTCGCTAGCCTCTATGTTTGTGTTTGTAAGCACGATTTTTTCTAGTGCTTTCATTTCATTGTAAAAATATATGCTTGCTCCAAAGGTTAAAATAAGGCACAAATAAACGATTTTCGTGTAGAATTTATAAGTCATGTTACCTCCTTAAGTTCATGATTTTTTCGACTAGTTCTAAGGCTTTTTCAATGCCAAGTATTGAGATGACGCCAACAATGCCAAGTTTTAGCTGATAGTTTTCAGTGAAGCTTCCACAAAGATAAAACAAAAACACAGCAAAGATAGTCGTGAAAATGAAATTACGTATAAAATCCACTGCAAAAAGCTTTAAATTGCTTTGACCCTCAGTATCGCTAAATTGCTTTTTAAAAAGGTCTAAATTGGCGATGATACTACACACAAAGCCTATAAGTATCACGGGCAAAAGTTCGTTGTAATTGATCATTTTTAGCCTCCATTTACTGCATTTAAAAGAGCGTAAAGACTAAAGACTAAACTTAGCGTGATTACTATCCATAAAGCCTTATGCAAAACCCAAAAATACCTTTTTGCAAAGGGTGGAATATCGCAGTGATTTTTTCCGATCAAAAACCATTTAAACAAGAAAAAATAATACCTTGCTTTTGTTTTCATTGTATTGTTTATGAGTTTTTAAAGAAGTTTAAGCTAAGATACTTTCAAGGGTTTGCCACTGAGCTAGCCCTCAGTAGCTAATCTTACCCTAGAAAGTAGGTGTTTTAGATGAAACTGCTTCGCTACATCTTAGCTCTTATTATACTACTAATGCTTTGCTATGTCAAGGCTTATTAGTGTATGCCCTGTGAAAACAGGGCGGCTAAATGTAGCACTCAGTGGCTCCTTTAAAAACTCTACTCCTTTCTATATAAATTTAAAACTCATTAACTATCACAAGCTTAAGATTTGATAAGTCTTTAAGCTCGTTTAGCTTTTCGTAAAACTCTTTTACTGCTTGCGTGCTTTGCGTGATACTATCACTTCCCGTAACAAAGCCCTTACCAAGTAAGATACAACCTAAAGTATCTTTATGTGTGTTTCCTGCGTGGATTAAAATGCAACGCTCTTTAGCCACCTTGTCATTATAGATACGAATAGCTTTTTGATTTGCAACATTTAAAGCCTTTGCAAGTCTTGGGCTAAATTTAGGGCTTTGATACCATTCAAGCTTATAAGTATCTGCTGGAATTCTTAAATCCTTGCCACTTGCTAAGCCCTCTTCATCTTCTTCTAAAGTAAAACAAAGAAAAGTTTCATCTAAATAAAGCTTGCCAACCACACAAGTTTTTTCTTTGTAACGCCTTTTAATCGTGATTTGCTTCATATGTGCCTCCTTTAAGTTAAATTTAGTTTTTTTGTGTAAAATTTACGCATGGAAAGAGTTAAGATACATTTAGATTTACTTAAGACATTTACCATAATCTTTTTAACTTCACTTTTTTCAATGAGTGCTTTTTTGGTCATAAATTTTAAAAGCTTAGAAAGTTGGCAAGTGCTAATCATAGCTTTGAGCATAATCTTAAATTTGATTTTGCTTATATTCTTAAGCTTAGGCATTTTAAAGCAACTTAAAACATTAAAGGATATAAAATGATAGATACTCCTACTCTTGCCCTTATTGCTGGTTTTGTTGGTTTTGCTGGTGCTTGTTTTGTTATAGCTTTTTTGGTTTTCAAGCTCAAAAATATCTAAGCTCATCACGCCTTATCCTCTACCTTTTTTATATTTTTCGCATTGATGATAACATTGCCTTTATTATCAAGCCCAAAACTTTCTGTTGGCAAAAGTGAAGCACT
>NZ_QHLJ01000016.1 GCF_006864365.1 Campylobacter sp. MIT 99-7217 | reverse complement strand
ATAACTCACTTTTAAGGAAAACCAACTGAAGACTTGAAAAAGTTGAAAGGAGGTTAAGATGAACGAAATTATCGCTTTTATGATAATTCTAGTAGTCCTCATCATAGTCCTTAAAACTAGATGAGAACTAATACTTAAAAATTTGTTACTAAAATTATAAGTAAGCCCTGCTTAGTTTATCCTTAAAAGTGCAAAAATTTAGTCTTCATTGGTCGCAGGGCGGAAGACTAAATTGAGCAAAGCTCTTTGATGATGAGTTGAGGCGTGATGAGACCTCTAAAGGAGTTTTTAGAAACGCTAGCTATACACGAAACTTCGCTGCCGACATCAAGCTGTTTGTCGCAGTTAAAATACAAAGCTTCAAGGTGTAGATTTTGATGCGTTAGGATTAGCTTAAAATGTTTTTCGTCCTTGCCTATGGTTTTGATATTTTTGATTATTATTTTATTAAGCTTAAAAAAAGGTCTTGGATTTTTATGCCCATAAGGCTCAAAATTTTCCAAAAGTTCGAGTAGCTCAAAGTCCACATCTTTAGGATCTAATTCGCCTAAAATTTCTTCTGTATTTAAAAAATCCTCTTCCTTAAATTCCTTACAAATCGTATCAATATTTTTTTTAAAAAGCTCCAAATTTTTTTGTTCTATCGTAAGTCCAGCAGCACCCTTGTGTCCCCCAAAAGCCATAAGAAGTTCTCTTTGACTCTCAATAAGGGCTAAAATATCTATTTTGCCAACACTTCTAGCACTTCCCTTTGCTTTGTCATCAAATTCGCTAAAGACAAAGGCGGGCTTGTTAAAATGTCTTGCCAAACGGCTTGCTACTATGCCCAAAACTCCTTCATGCCAGCCTTTTTTGCTCACTATAATGGCATGATCTTCTTCTTTGATTTGTTCTAAACATTCTTCAAAAAGATTTTTTTCTTCTTCTTTTCTGTTTTCATTGAAATTGATGATTTGCTTGAGATAAATTTGAGCTTCATTAAGATCTTTTGTATGTAAAAATTTATATGATAAGCTTGCATCATCCATTCTTCCGGCTGAATTTAACAAAGGAGCGATTAAAAAGCCGATATGATCAAACTCAAATTTATCCTTTTGAAAATGACTTTTTATCGCCTTAAAAGCAGGTCTTTTAGAAAGATTTAAATTTTTTAAGCCTTGCTTAACTAAGGCTCTGTTTAAATCTCTAAGTTCCATCATATCAGCAACTATGGCTATGGCTAAAAGATCGATAAATTTGCACATGTCATATTTAAGCTTACAAACGCTTTTTATCCCAGCCACCAAATACCAAGCCACCTCAGCACCGCAAATTTCAACCTTAGGAAAATTACAATCTGCTTGTTTGGGATTGATAATAGCAAAAGCCTCAGGCAAAACCTCCAAAGGCATATGGTGATCGGTTATAATCAAATCGATATTTTTTTCCTTGCAAAGCTTTGCCGCCTCAGTAGCAGCCATGCCATTATCCACGGTAATGATGAGTTTGATATCATTGTTTATAAGATCTTGAACTATTTCTGTATTAAGACCGTATCCATCTTTAAAGCGGTTTGGAATCTTTACCACATAATCAAAGCCTATATCATCAAAAAATTCACTTAAAATCACGCAAGAAATCACGCCATCAACATCATAATCCCCAACGATAGCAACTTTTTCATTTTGCTCAATAGCTTTTTTTATGCGATTGCTTGCCTTAAAAATATCTTTAAAACAACTTGGCAAGGGTAGATCACAAAGACTAAAACAATGATCCTTTTCAAACCTTTTTTGCAAAAGTTCAAATATATCTTTTTTACTTAAGGTGAGCATGTTTTAACGCTGCCTCTATAAATGATAAAATCACAGGATTAACATGAACTAAACGCGAAGTAAATTCAGGGTGAAACTGCACGCCAAGGAAAAATGGGTGCTCCTTAAGCTCAACAACTTCTATCAAACCCTTGCTTTCGCCACTTATAAGCAAGCCTTTTTCCTCAAAGGCTTTTTTGTATTTAACATTGGCTTCAAAGCGGTGTCTATGTCTTTCTTTGATACTTTTTTTGCCTGCATAAATTTGACTTAAAAGAGTATGATCTTTGATCTTGCATTCATAAGCACCAAGCCTCATAGTTCCACCAAGTGGGCTTGTTCTTGTGCGGATTTGCTTTGTGCCATTTGAATCCATAAATTCATCGATCAAGTAAATGATAGGATTTTCACATTTTTCATCAAATTCGCTTGAATTTGCGTCCTTAAGCTTTAAGACATTTCTTGCAAATTCGATCAAACAAAGTTGCATACCAAGACAAATTCCTAAAAAGGGGATTTTATGCTCTCTTGCGTATTGAATAGCTTTGATTTTCCCTTCGATCCCACGAACCCCAAAGCCCCCAGCAACCAAAATCCCGCTCACATCTTTAAGTTGTTCTTCTTCATTTAAGCTTTCAAGTTTTTCACTATCAATCCACTTTAAATTTACCCTTGTATCTAGGGCTGCTCCTGCATGAATAATCGCTTCTGTTAAGCTTTTATAGCTTTCTTTTAGATCAATGTATTTTCCAACAAAAGCGATTTTCACTTCATCACTTGGAGCGATAACTCTTTTCACTAAATTATCCCAAAGTTCCATATTTGGCTTGAGATTTTTAAGATCAAGTAAGTTCGCTATAGAATCTAAAATATCTTGTTTTAAGAAATTTAAAGGGATTTGATAAATGCTTGCCGCATCAACGCTTTCTATGACGCAATTTTTATCCACCCCACAAGAAATAGCGATTTTTTCTTTCAAATCCCTATCTAAAGACTTCTCACTACGGCAAATGATCATATCAGGGCTTATGCCTATACGGCGAAGTTCGCCAACGCTGTGCTGAGTGGGCTTAGTTTTAAGTTCTCCAGCTGCTTTGATAAAAGGCACTAAGGTTAGATGAATGTTGATCGCATTGTTCTTGCCCACTTCCAAACGCAAAGCACGGATAGCTTCTAAAAAAGGAAGTCCCTCTATATCGCCAACCGTTCCTCCTATTTCAACGATGAGTATATCTTTGTTTAGTCCAGCTTTGATAATGCGTTCTTTGATCTCATCAACAATATGAGGGATAACTTGTATAGTCTTTCCTAGATAATCTCCCCTTCTTTCTTTTTCTATCACACTTTGATAAACCTTGCCTGTGGTGAAGTTATTATCTTGGCTTAAATTTTCATCTAAAAATCTCTCATAATGACCCAAATCAAGATCAGTCTCAGCCCCATCATCTGTAACAAAAACTTCCCCATGCTCAAAAGGACTCATAGTCCCGGGATCTACATTGATATAAGGATCAGCCTTTAAAATACTGACCTTTAATCCTGAATTTTTTAAAATTGTAGCAATAGAAGCAGCGGCAATGCCCTTACCCAAAGAGCTTAAAACCCCACCTGTTATAAAAATATATTTGGTTTGCTTCATTCTTTAATCTTTCATTTTTTTGTTTAATTATAACTCATTAAACTTTTTATTTTTATTAGTTTGTAAATTTTTTCAAAGATTTTCAAGGCAAAATTTGATAGAATTTAGCCGATTTTCTAAATTTTTTAAGGATTTTTTATGCAAATTACTCTACTTTCTCATACAGCTTTAAATGTTTGTTCTCATGCCATTCGCACCTGCTGGCAAAGCTTTGAAAAAGGAGATAATGGAGGAGAAAAAGATAAAGAGCTTATCGATAGAGTAGGCAATAAATTCAAACACGCTTCCACCTTAGAGCATTTAAACTATACCTTTTATATACAAGGCATTTCAAGAGCCTTGCTTCAAGAGCTTGCACGCCACCGCCACGCAAGCCTTAGTGTAAAAAGCACACGATATACACTTAAAGAGCTTAGAAATGAGGCTGAGTTTAAAGAGTTTGATTTTAAAAGGGCTGAAAGATATCTTGTCTTAACTCAAAATGAAAAGGTTGATAATGCTAGCATTAAAGCCCTTGAAAATTTGCGTTTGATCTTGCAAGAAAGCATTAGCCTTGATATAGCTAAATACTGCTTGCCAGAAAGCTATAAAACCGAACTTACTTGGACCATAAATGCAAGATCTTTACAAAATTTCATCTTTTTAAGAAGTTCAAAAAGTGCCTTATGGGAAATTCAAGAACTCGCAAAAGCTCTTTTTAATGCTTTGCCAAAGGAACATCAATTTGTTTTTGAAGAATGCTTACAAACATAGCCTAAAAGCGTTTAGCATATCTTAAGAAAAAACCATCGCTTCTTGGCTCTAAGCTTAAATTTGGAGCTTTTTTTACAAAAATCAAAGTTGAAATTCCAGCCAAAGCAGCACCTGCTAAAACATCATGCGTATAATGTTTTCTTGCTTTAACACGAGAATACGCCACATAGCTTGCTAAAACATAAGGAACTGCAGCTTGTTTAAAACCATATCTTTTGTGTATAAAAGTAGCTCCTGAAAATGCACCCGCACTATGTCCGCTAGGAAAGGAAAGATCATCACTTTTATCAGGTCTTTTTTCTCGCACGACGCGTTTTAGAACCTCAACACTTCCTTGAGCAGCTAAAAGACTTATAGCATAAGGCACAAAGCCTTCTAAATCATCATTATAAAAAAGCAAGCCAACTCCATAAAGTGGCACAGCTATCTTAAGTACATCGCCTGTTTTTCTCGCTTCTTCTTTGTCGGTAAAGATATTTGCTTGTAAATTTAAGCTGAGTGATAAAATCAAAAATATACTGATGATTTTCATTTTTTTCCTTGAGACCTTATATATTTAAAAGAAGGTATTATATCTTATTTTTCTTTGTTTATTAAATTTAAATAAAAATATATTATTTAAAAAATTGGTTTTTTTATTTTGTATGTTTGAAAATATTGCAAACTTTTTAAAATCAGCAAATTTTTAGTAAATTTAAGATACAATGCGAGTTTAATTTTAAGTCAGGGTAGCTCAGCTGGTTAGAGCGCTGGTCTCATAAGCCGGAGGTCGGGAGTTCAAGTCTCCCCCTTGATACCACTTTTGATTTCTTCTATATATTTTTGACATTTTTTATAGTAGCGGTTTTTGCACGAGGAAAGGTTGGTTATCCTTAGCAAGGCTAAGGATAAGGACTTAAAGCTGGTTTACAGCTCTATAAGCTTCATCAATAGCTGCGTGCATATAAGGTATCCAAGCAGCATCTGAATTAGCTATGGTAATGTTTTTAAATGGTTTTCTTGCTAGATTGATGATTTTTTGGCTTTGTTTTTCATCGTCATACAAGGAATTATACACATAAGAGTAACAATGTGCCCAGCGATTAACCGTAATAGCCAAAATATCTTTTTTATGGTTAAACCCAGCACCACCTAACATAGCTTGAAGTTGGTTGCGTGTATTTTTTTCTATCTCTTCAAAGCTCATTGTAAAGAGTAAATTTCTACCCAATCTCGCCTTTGCTCTTGCATCAAGTCCTTGAGTGTCTATATTTTCTTTCTCTATAAAGGCTTGTGGAGAACCAAACATTTGTATGCAAATAGGCTTTTTAGGATCTCTTGGGTGCTTGTAAGAGCCAATATCCACAGGATAATCAAGCTTTACCCTAGCATAAGGCATTTTTGGAACATGAAAATCATGCACACCAAGTTTCATAAAGCTTTGCCAATTTCTTACAATCACCTTTGTATAAAGTAAAGAAGTTTTGATATTTAAGGCAAGAGCATCTTTTTGCTTTTGTGGTAGGGTAGGTATGATATAAGGTATCATAGCATTATAATTTGCCATAACAACCTTTTTTGCCTTGATTTTGTGCATTTTTCTATCAACCCCACTCATATACGATACAGTTGCACCGCCTTTGATATTTTCAGCGTTTAAAACAGTTGCTTTGAGTCTTAAACGAACATTATTTGTAGCCAAATCAAGCTTAGAATAATCAAATTTAGCCACAGTAACATCTTCTAAATTTTTTAGCTCATTGTTTGTAACTGCAGGGATAAGTCTTTTAACCATAAGTCTTGCCACACTTGCATTGCCATCAACAGGGTGATAAATATAAGGTTCTTCCATCTTTGCAAGTTCTGTGCCATCAATTGGATCAAGTCCCATATTTTCAAATCCCGGCATAAAGCAAAATCTTGCATCATGACAAGGTGCTGAGTCAATACCAAGAGCTAGAAAGTCGTGAGTCATACCCTCAAAGAAATTTATCCCCTCTTCGCTGAGTTTAACTTTATCTTTTAAAAAGTCTTTATAGCTTGTTTTGAGCAAGTATTGTTCTTTTTGCTTTTTGCTCATACCAGCAAGATAATCTTTAGAGCTATTGAAAAGATCGATTAAATCCTTTTTGGTTTGTTCTTGCATAGGGAATTCTGATATAAAATCCTCTACGCTCTTGGCATTATTTCTGTTTCTTGGTATATCATCGGCAATGATTTTTCTTGGATTACCATTGACAACTTTATTAACACCAAAGGTTTCTTTGTTGAAAAATACGCCTTTAGAAAGCTTTAAATCAGGATAAAAATTGACATCAAAATTTCTTCCAAGCCCATCTATATCTACACCTAAGCTTGTAAGTAAGCCATTTACTTCCTTAGAATATAGGTATTTTGGGGATTGAAAACTCTCGCTACCTCCATAGCTTAGTATCATGCCTTCTTTGGTTTGAAATTCATTTCTTCTTGCATGCCCACCAAAATCATCGTGATTATCAAGAAGTAAAATTTTCTTATCCTTACCAAATTTGTTTTGATAAAAACATGCCGCAGCCAAGCCACTAAGTCCTGCTCCAACGACAACTAAGTCATATTCTTCTTCAGGATCTATCTTTGAAAAATCAAAGCTTTCCCCATCTCTTAGCATATGAGCAAATTCGTAACTCTCATTTGTACTCCCACGAAGTCCTAAAAGCGCAGGAGGATAGTTATCAAGCATCTGCACCTTAGCTTCTTTACCAAAAAGTAATTCTAGTGGAGTTAAGCTTGCTGCAAGGCTCAAAGCCATACCATTTAAGAAGTCTCTTCTTTTCATTTTGTTCCCTTTTTAAATAAAATCTAAAAAAGACTATTCTAGTTTAAAAAAGCTTAAAAACAATATATATAAAGTCTAAATTTATCATTAATGTTTCTAAATTACACATATATTTTATTATATAAAAATATAAAAAAAGCATAAAAGGCAAAAATACCTTTTGTAAATTTAAAAAAGTATTGTATAATTTGGGCTTTTAGACAGGTGTCCGAGCGGTTGAAGGAGCACGCCTGGAACGCGTGTAAGGTGCTAAGCCTTCGAGGGTTCAAATCCCTTCCTGTCTGCCATAATCAATCATTTTAATCATAAAAAACGATAAATCGATATGATTTAAAAGAAAATTTAAGTAATTTTAGGCATAATTAAACCTTACTTTAGGGGCATTAGCTCAGCTGGGAGAGCACAACGCTGGCAGCGTTGGGGTCAGCGGTTCGAGCCCGCTATGCTCCACCAAATTAAATCTGGTAAGCTTGAAATAAAGTTTGGTTCCGTAGCTCAGTTGGTAGAGCACCACCTTGACATGGTGGTGGTCGTTGGTTCAAGTCCAATCGGAGCCACCATTCTAGCGTATTTTTATCAAATTTAAGTCATGGTTATAAAATGCTAAGTTAAATTTATAAAATCCTTGTTGCTCCCAAGTTTACCATGATAAAAGAAAGAAAAGTCATGCTTTATATCTATACAAAAACTCAAAATGCTCTAGTAAAAAAATTTACCTTTGATATAGTTAAAGATAGTTTGCCAGAAAATATCTTATGGATAGATATGTTTCACCCAAACGCTCAAGAAATGGCTTATATCACCCAAAAATATCACATCGAAATTCCAACCCAAGAAGAAAGAGAAGAGATAGAACTTAGTGCAAGATATTGGGAAGATAGTAAAAGTATCACGATTAATACACATTTTTTAATGAGAGCTGAAAATAATGAGCAAGACTTAGCCAATCAAACACTTACTTTCATGACAACTCAAAATATCCTTTTTACGATACGATTTAATGATTTTAAAATCTTTGAAGAAATGCAAACGAGGATACTTGCAAGCCCAAAAAATTTCGAAGATGGCTATGATATCATCGATAAAATGTTTGAAATTCGTGTCGAAAAGGATGCGGATATTCTTGAGTGGATAGACAAAGAAGCAAGAAAACTTAGGATAAAGCTCTTAAAAGAAGCAAGTTTTTCTTATGATGAAATGCTCAAGCAAATTTCATCTTTGCAAGAGTTAAATATGCGGGTAAGAAATTCTTTATTTGATAAAAGAAGAACCATGACTTCTTTAATCAAAAGCGATAAAATCGACAAAGATATCAAACAAAATTTAACCATAGTTTTAAAAGACTTAAATTCCCTAGTTGAGTTTAATGTATCTCAAATCAATGTCCTAGATAATATCCAAACCATACTCGCAAGCCAAATCAATATCGAGCAAAATAAAACAATCAAGCTTTTTACCGTTGCAACAGTTGCCATGATGCCAGCTACTGTGATAGGGACGATTTATGGTATGAATTTTGAGTTTATGCCAGAGCTTCATTTTCGTTATGGCTACCCCATAGCTATCTTAGCTATGGTGGTTTCTATCATCGCTCCTTTAGTGTATTTTAAGAAAAAAGGCTGGCTATAAAAGAGCTTGCCATTAAATTTTTGCCGTTCTTTTCTTAAGCCACTCAAGGGCCTTTTTATCATCTTGAAGTCTTGGAGCAAGTTTTTCTTCTACTTTCTTGTGATAAGCATTCAACCATGTTTTTTCTTTTTCATCAAGAAGGGTGAAATCTATAAAATCTGGTTCAAAAGGACAAAGAGTAAGAATTTTAAAGTATAAAAACTCTCCAAATTCTTTATTTTTAGGATTTTCTACCTGAGTATGAGCAACGAGATTTTCAAGCCTTATCCCCCATTTATGAGCCTTATAAATGCCCGGCTCTATGGAAGTGATCATGCCTTCTTTTGCTTTCGTCTTTTCAAGCACAGGTGCAAAATATGAAAGTACTTGAGGACCCTCATGGACATTTAAAAAATACCCCACTCCATGTCCTGTTCCATGTATATAATCAAGCTGTTCTTCCCATAAACTAGCCCTTGTGATACTATCAAGTAAAGGCATTGCGATATCTTTTGGAAAGATCGTTTTGCTCATTGCTATATTAGCCTTTAAAACGAGAGTATAATCATGAATTTGTTCCTTATTGATCTTTCCAATAGGAACAACACGAGTGATATCTGTAGTTCCATTTTTATATTGTGCTCCAGAATCAAGAAGCAAAAGTCCGTCTTTTTCAAGCCAAGAAAAACCCTCCTTACTTGCTTTATAGTGAGGTAGAGCCGCATTTTCATTAAAGGCTGCTATGGTGGCAAAGCTATTGCTAATATAAAGCGGACTTAAGGCTCTAAATGCAGTTATTTTTTCATCTATGTCAAGCTCGTTGATTTTTTCATTTTTAGCCACAGCCTCTTCAAGCCAAGCAAAGAATTTACACAAGGCTATACCATCTTCTATCATAGCTTCTTGTATAAAGGCTATTTCTTTAGAACTTTTTCTTGCTTTAAGATGAGTGCTTGGGTTGATTGCTTCGATGATTTGCACACTTTGATCAAGGCTTTGTATGAGTAAGGCAGTCATTTTTGCAGGCTCAACAAGAAGGCTTGTGTTTTGAAGTTTTTGTAGTTCTTGCATTAAAGTATCATAGTTTTTGACTAAAAAGCCCTCATGCTCAAGTTTTTTTTCAAGTTCTTTAGAAAGCTTGTTTTTATCCACAAAAAGCAAGGCTTCATTTTCAAGTATCAACAAGTGGCTTAAAAAAACGGGATTAAAATTCACATCAGCCCCTCTTAGATTAGTAATCCAAGCAATATCATCAAGACTAGAAATAAGATGATTTTGAGCCTTAAATTTGCTCATTTGTTCTCTTATAAGTTGAAGTTTTTCCTTTCTTGTGTGTGAGCAGTATTTTTCCTCATGTTCATAAATTTGAGCCTGTGGCAATTTTGGTCTATCTTTCCAAAACAATCCCACAAGATCTTTATGTATAGGGGTGGTAAATTTTTTTAGCTCCTTAAAAAGCTCCAAAGATAAAACAGAAAAATCAACACCTATTTGCTGTGTTTTATCGAAATTTTCCTTGAGCCAAGTTAAGAAGGTATTTTTTGAATCTTGTTTTTGCAAGCTAATGCCACTTCCTACAAGCTCTTTTTCAGCCTGTAACCAATATCTTCCATCAGCCCATAAATAGGCTTGTTTTTGAGTAAAAACAAGAGTGCCAACCGAACCTTTAAAACCACTCATAAAAACCCTACTTTTATAATAATCAGGCAGATATTCGCTTAAGTGAGGATCAGCACTTAAGATGATGAAAGCATCGATTTTGTGTTCTTGCATCAATGCTCGTAAATTTTGAGTTCTTTCTTGGTAGATATTCATTTTTATTCCTTTGAAGATATTTTTTGTATAATCTTTTTAAAGATAAATAATACAGCCGCAACTATAAGCAAGATCCAAACACATTCATAAAATAAGCCACTCAAATCAGCTAAATTTTCTTCATTAGCCTTTCCACCGATAAGTCCAGCCATGACATTACCAACAGAAATACTTACAAACCAAAGCCCCATGACTTGACTTTGAATGAGCTTTGGAGCAATCTTGCTCATGATAGAAAGTCCAACAGGCGACAAACAAAGCTCCCCAAGTGTTAAAAAGAAGAAACTCAACACTATCCACCAAGCCGAAGCTAATATCCCTTGTCCTGAGGCAATGAGTTCTTGAGCTTTTGAAATTCCGCCATTTACACTGATAAGTTGTTCTGTGGCAAAAGCCATAACGATAAAACCAAGAGCAGCAAAAATAAGTCCAAGAGCAAATTTACTCAAAGAAGAAAGCTCAAATCCTTTTCTCGCTAAAAATACCCAAATAGCTCCCACAATAGGGGCAAAAATGATAATAAATAAAGAATTTATAGACTGAAACCAAGTTGTTGGTACTTCATAGCCAAAAATATTTTTATTTGTTAGCTTATCTGCAAAAAAATTATAAGTTGTGTATTGTTGCTCAAAAACAGACCAAAAAACTGATGACGCACAAAAAAATACGATAAAGATGATAAGATTTTTCTTTTCTTGTGAGTTTAAAGAGCAGAAGAAAAAAAGATAGATAAAATAAGCTCCTGCACTCCATAAAACGATACTTACCATATTTTTTGCTAAAGATAGGGCATTTGGCTTAATTAAACCTGTGAGGATCAAAAAAACAAAGACAAAAAACGCAAGAACAAAAACAAAGACTATCCAAAAGGCTTTTTTATTCTCTTTAGAAGGCTTATTCCAAGCCTCGCTTATGCCAACTTTCTCGTCAAATTCTTTAAAATCAGGCATGGTTTTAAAAACAAAGATAAGAAGAGCCAAAAGCATACCCAATCCACCAATACCAAAGCCAAGATGCCAGCCATATTGAACTTGTAAGAAGCCTGTAACTAAAGGAGCTATAAAGCCTCCTAAATTTATACCCATATAAAAGATAGTAAATCCTGAATCCCTCCTAGGATCATCTTTTTTATACAAAGTTCCAACCATAACAGAAGCACAAGTTTTAAAAAGTCCTGTGCCTATGACTATGAGGGCAAGTCCTATAAAAAACATAGGGGTATAATAATACGACAAGGCTATGCTCAAATGCCCTAAGGCTATGATGATAGAACCTATAAGTACTGATTTGTTTTGTCCTAGAAAATTATCAGCTACCCAAGCACCCGGTAAAGTAGCAAGGTATAAAGAACCTCCAAATATACCTGCAATAGCAGCTGCTTCTTCCTTACTAAAGCCAAGTCCACCATTTAATAAAGTAGCGGACATAAAAAGCACGAGTAAGGGACGAATCCCATAAAAAGAAAATCGTTCCCAAAGTTCAGTCATAGAAAGACTGAACAAGGGTTTAGGGTGTCCTAAAAAGCTTCTATCAAGCTCTGTATTTTGCAAAATAGACTCCTTGGCAATTTGTTTAAATTTTTTGTATCATCTTTGCTATAAAAGGCTTTAAGATAAACAAAAGCACAGCAACTCCAAATAAAACAAACATGCAAGTTTGGAAAAGATCAGGTAAGGAAGCGATATTTTTATGATCAACGCCTCCACCGATCAAACCAGCAACGATATTACCTAGAGCTGAGGCTACAAACCAAAGCCCCATGACTTGATTTTTGATAATTTTAGGAGCTATTTTACTCATGATAGAAAGTCCAACAGGCGACAAACAAAGCTCTCCAAGTGTTAAAAATAAAATGCTTATAGTGATATAAAGCATAGAAACACTAGCGCCGTTGTTTGCTAAAACGCTTTTTGAAGCAAGTATCATAATGCCAAAACCAAGACCAGCTCCTAAAACTCCAAGTCCAAATTTAGTAATAGAAGAAATTTCAAAGCCCATTTTAGAAAGTTTTATCCAAATAGCAGCGATAATAGGAGCTAAAATGATGATAAATAAAGGATTTAAAGACTGAAACCAAGGAGTAGGAACTTCAAAACCAAATATCATTCTATCGGTAAAATCTTGAGCAAAGAGATTGAAAGTTGTAGGTTTTTGCTCAAAAGCACCCCAAAAAGATGCTGCAGCTAAGAATAAAATGATAAATACGATTAAAGATTTCTTATCTTCTTTGCTAATATTTGTAAAAAATAAAAGATATAAGAAGTAAATTCCTGCAAAGCTTAAGATGATAAAAATCATTTTTTTGCTTAAAGATACGGGGTTAAGCTCGATAAAGCCCGAAAAAACCATGAAAATAAAGCCAAATAAGATAATTAGCCCTAGAGCAAGGATAGATTTAGCGTATTTGCTGTGTTCAAGAGGCTTGAGCCAGTCGTATTCTAAGCCTACTTTTTGATGAAATTCATTAAAATCAGGTATGGTTTTAAAATAAAATATTACTAAGGCTATAAGCATGCCTATACCACCCATTCCAAAACCAAAATGCCACCCATAGCTTTGATACACAGCTCCACAAATCAAAGGAGCAATAAAAGCTCCTAAATTTATACCCATATAAAAGATAGTAAATCCTGAATCCCTCCTAGGATCATCTTTTTTATACAAAGTTCCAACCATAACAGAAGCACAAGTTTTAAAAAGTCCTGTGCC
>NZ_QHLJ01000015.1 GCF_006864365.1 Campylobacter sp. MIT 99-7217 | reverse complement strand
GATATAGAATGGGTAACTTTTACTGATCCTGATGATTTTTTAGATAGGGATTATTTTTATGAGGTGGATAGGTTTTTGAGAAAAGAGGAAGGTGAAGATCTGTGTTTAGTAGCTTGTAAGCTCATCTTTTACCGGGAAGCTATGAAAATTCGCTATAAGGATTCTCATAGCTTAAATTATAAATTTAAAAAAACTCTCATTTTAGAAAATGAAAATTTAGGGGAATTTATCCAACTTGCTGTAAATTGTGCCTTTTTTTCTTATAAAAAACTTGAGGATTTAAAATTTCCTACCACTTTGCCTAAATTTGAGGATGCCTTTTTTCTGAATCACTTCTTGCTTTTAAATTTAAAGCAAAAAACTGCCTTTTTAAAAAGTGCCAGATACTACTACACAAAAAGATTTGATAAAAGCTCGACTATGGATAACTTTGTTTATTCAAAGGCTTTGTTTGAGGGGTATTTAAGCTTTTTGAAGCTTGCTAAGGGGCAAATTCCAGCCTTTATGCAAAATGTCGTGCTTTATGATTTGTCTTGGTTTTTAAAAGAAAATGAACTTGATTTAAAAGAAAAAACAGAGATTTTAGAACTTTTAAAAGAAATTTTTGCTCTCATTGAAACAAATCTTATCATGAACTCTCGTTTTTTAAGCTTTAAAGAAAGATTTTTGATCTTAAATTTAAAAGAAGAAGCCTTACCCTCTCAAGAGCTTTCAAAACAAAAAACAAAACTATGGCTTTTAGCTGATATGCCCTTAAGAGCTGATGATAATGCTGAACATTTATACCGCTTTATAAGGCAAAATCACCCAGAACAAAAAATAGCTTTTGTGCTTAGAAAAACAAGTCCTGATTATGAAAGGCTTAAAAATGAGGGTTTTAGGCTGGTTGATCCAAAGTCTTTGAAATTTAAGTTTTTGCTTTTAAAAGCAGATAAGCTGATATCTTCTCACATAGATCGCTATTTTTTTGAAGGACTTGGCAAAAAAACACTTCTCAAAAGAAAATTTGTTTTCTTACAACACGGAGTTATCCAAAATAACATATCTCACTGGCTCAATCAAAGAAAAATAGATCTTTTCATCACCTCAACTAAGCCTGAGTATAAGTCTATCATAAATTCAAAGGATTATAAATTTAGTGCTAAAGAAGTAAAATTAACAGGACTTGCAAGACATGATGCCTTGCTTCAAAATAACAAAACTCCTTTAAAGCAAATCCTTGTAATGCCTACTTGGAGACAATACTTAAGCGGAAATTATAGCAAAAAGCTTATGCAAAGGCGTTTTAATGAGGGCTTTTTTGAAAGTGAGTATTTTAAGGCTTGGCAGGGCTTTTTAAAAAGTGAAAAATTAAAATCCTTGCTTGAAAAGTATGATTTTAAGCTTATTTTTAACCCTCACCCTCAGATCAAGGCTTATTTAAAGGGCTTTTTTTTACCAAAATATATACAAATAGCAGATGAAAATGTAAGTTTGCAAGAGCTTTTTATAAGCTCTAAATTTATGATCACGGATTATTCAAGTGTGGCTTTTGAAATGGCTTATCTTGGCAAAAGCACGCTTTATTATCAGTTTGATGAGGAGGAGTTTTTTAGTGGTAAGCACTGGCAAAAAGGCTATTTTGACTATAGAAAAGATGGCTTTTCACCAGTTTGTGTAAATGAAAATGAGCTTTTTAAAGAGCTTGAAGCCTTGCTTCAAAATGAGGGCAAGGCAAGTGGGATTTATGCTAATAATATAAAAAATACCTTTAAATTTAAAGATGGCAAATGCTGCGAGAGGATTTATAAGCAGATAAGGGCTTTGGAACAAGTGCCTTAAAAATTATCCCCTTATATAACTCATTTGATAATACAAAAGCAAATCTAAGTTTATTTTTTAGCCTTTTGA
Source organism: Campylobacter sp. MIT 99-7217 (assembly GCF_006864365.1). NCBI lineage: Bacteria > Pseudomonadati > Campylobacterota > Epsilonproteobacteria > Campylobacterales > Campylobacteraceae > Campylobacter > Campylobacter sp. MIT 99-7217. The sequence goes on along the minus strand of NZ_QHLJ01000015.1, from coordinate 12,075 downwards.
AATTCTCTTTTTATCCTAGGCACATCGATAAAGATGAATTTGATGAAGCCACCCTTATACCAATTTTTATAAGCTTTGATCCAAGCTTCTCCTAGTTTATAAGATAAGTGTTCTTTTATTTTTAAAGCTTCTTTATAATCACTATAAGTTTCTAAAGGAGGTAGTGAAGCTAATGTTTTATTTTTTGATTTATTTTTATGTTCTTTACCACATTTTATTAAATCAAAAGGTAGCTTAAAAATGCTTAGAATACTCTTGCTATCATGAATCATAATCGCTCCTAGCTTATAAGATAGCTGATTTTTAATTCTGATTTTTGCTGAATACCTTATAAAATCTTCGTCTATAAGTTCATCTTTTAAGATCTCCCAAGGCATTTTTCTTCTTGAAGATTTATATATGATATATTGATTTAATTCTTTAAGACATTTTGATAAAAATATAGAAGTATTTTTATATTTATATATTAGATTATAAAATTCTTCATAAAAAGGACCATAAACTATATCTGAGCAAAAATGATCGTCAAGTATTATCTTGTCGCTCAAAGAATCAATTTTATCCATAAAATTAAATCTTAAATAATGTAATAAAACATAAGGATAATATGAGGGATTATCATCATACTTGATACATTGGCTTATATGATCAAATAATTCTTGCTGATCTTTATCTATCTTACTCCCTGTAATATATAAAAACCAAGGAGAATATGCCTTTTGTCTTGGGTGCAGATCAGCCTTAAAAAGATTTTTTAGAACAATATCATATTGTTCTTGCAAACTAAAAATATCATAATAAAAACTTACCTCTTTACCAAGTCCTATATAACTAGCAATTCTTGCTAAAGTACTTTCTCCAGCATAAATTTCTTTCCCATGCGACATTAACACTATCTCATAGACTATTCTATCTACACCCTGAAGTCTATGATCTATAAAATCATCAACGATATGAACAGATTTTTTATAAAGATCTCTAATCTTTCTAATCCCTGTCAAATCATCAGAAAATAAAATTACTTCTTCTTTATTTCTTAAAGCCTTGTCTATAAGATCTATAATTATTTCGCTTGGACAAGCCTTGTTAAAGGAAGCTAAATGAGGTCTTTCATCATAGACTATATCCCCACTTCTCATATTAATAGTAATAAAGCCATTATCAAATCTTTTTGCCACTTCATTGGCTTGTAACATAACTTTTTTAAGATCTTGAGAAAAACCTATATTTTCCCAATAATTTTTATATTTTTTAAGATATTGAGTATTTTTTAAGCGTCTATTTACAATTTGTGCAGTTAAATGAGAAGTGTAAGAACCCCAAGGGTATTCTAATGTAGTTTGCATTTGCTTTAAAGTAACTTGCTTTACATAGGATCGTTCTGGTAGTACCCCAGTGTAAGAATAGCGTTGGATAAAATCAGGATCAAAAACATAAGCCTCACTTGAGGTATGAAGTCCAAAAATTTGATTGCCGTCTCTATTTTTTATGGATTTTTCATCATATTCTGAATCCTCCCAAACAAAACCAAATTTAAGATTTGAATGTTCTTGAAAATACATAGCATTCATCATGGCTAAAACCCTGCAACCAAATCCATCACTTCTTGAAGCCACAATTAAACCACGAAAATCCCTTGTGATGATCTTAAGATCACTGAGACCTATTTTTAAGGGTTTAGAAAAGCTGATCCTTATATATTTAACTTTTTCTTGGGTATCAAATCTTATATTTATTTCTAAGTCTGATATGTGAGTTTTAAATACATTTATCCATTCTTTTTCAAGAAAAGCATCAACTAAAATCTCTCCTCCAAGTAAGTGGTATTCGCCTTTTAAAGAAAATTGCACGCTATCAATATACTGATACTTCAGTATGTCAATATAATACCCCCCCCCTCTAGACAACACTCATAAGAGGTATTTTTTAAATCCTCTTCTTTAAAAACGCTCATTTTTATCCTTTCTGATATAATTTTTCATATTTTTATTTATCTTCTTTTCCCTAAATTCTCTTTTTATCCTAGGCACATCGATAAAGAGGAATTTGACAATCCCCCCCCCCCAGACATTATTGTAAGCTTTGATCCAAGCTTCGCCTAGTTTATAAGATAGGTGTTCTTTTATTTTTAAAGCTTCTTTATAATCACTATAAGTTTCTAAAGGAGGTAGTTTTAAACTTGGATTTTCTTTAATGGATTGTTCATAAGCCCTTTGTTCTTGTTTATGTTTATCTTTTATATAAGATAAGACATAAGGCATTCTTATATAACCTTTTATACTTTTTGAGTTTTCTATCATAGCTTGACCTAGTTTATAAGAAAGGTGGGATTTAAGACGAGTTGTTGCTCCTAGTAAAGGATTAAAAGTATATATAAAATTTTTCTTACTCTGTAGTAATTTTATATTTCTTTTAATCACAGCTTTTAGATCCCACTCGTTTAAAATTGAGTGTATGAGATAAATTTCTTCTTCCTTGGATAAAGGACCATGACCAGTTTTTTCATCATAATAAACAAAGAAAAAATACTTCATTTGAGTTTGCTTCTTTTCTAAATGATCAAAATAAGGTAAAAATTGCCACTTATAATGAAAAGTATCAAAAAAATTTTGAGCATTATAAAGCGTAAAATCTGCATCTATATCATAAAGACATAATCTGTTCTTGAATTTCAAAAATACCTCATCAGTTTTCATAGCAACTGTTTTATATAAAGCTGTAGAAAGATGAGGATGGTATTTATCAGTACTTGTTTGAGCATTACCTATAAATACCTTACAACCTCTCACATGCTTTGCCAACAAAACACTTGGGATACCGCCTGCTGAAGTACCAAAAAATAGGATATTTTTCGTATTTATGTCTTTGGAAGCAAAAAATGTTGATAGTATTTCCCCTAGTAAATTTGCATAATGTCTTTGTTCATCTCCAAAAAACCAAGCTATGGTTAATTTTGGATAATGAAATAAAGTAGGATCAAATAAACTTATTACATTGGCTTCTAAGCAATCAGCATAATGCCACCTTTGAAAAACAGGCATCATAGTTTCTCTTCTCATTGATCCAGGAGAAAAAATTACCCATTTATCACTACCTTTAAAATCCACAAACATAGGAAACAAAACCTTTTTATAGCTAATAAAAATTTCTTTGTTATTGCTTGAAATAGCTGATGATAAATCATAAAAAATACTATGAGATAACTTCGTCATTCATATCCTTATAAAATATAAAATCAAGCTTTTCCTTAGAGCTTGAAATATGTTTCTTAAAAATAAGCATATTTGTTGTTTGTAAGTTTGGATAACTTGCTAGATAAGGTATTGTTTGGCTATCAACACTATAGCATAAATCATCAACGCATTTCAGATAATAGTTTTGTTGCTCACTTCTGAGCCTTACAAGATTTTCATTAAATATTTCAAAGACAATACTAGGAGATAAAACAAAACGAAATTCTAAATCTTCATGAATTAAATTCATATCAAAGATTTCTATATGGTTTTGTATATGTAAAGAAATATTTTTTGTATCGAGTAAAAATATTCTTTGCATTTTGACATGATTTATTCTTTGGTGTTGCATGATAACTTCTAACACTTCATCATTTATGTTTGCTGAATTTATTTTTGAATTAAAATTTGAAAATTTTTTAGGGCTATATTCGATATTTGATATAGTGATAGTAGAATGTGTCTTTTCGCAAGACATAAGTTCTGCGGTTTCTGCATTTGTAAAATCAGCATGACCGCAATCATCAAAAATACATTCTTGATTTATATCCAAACAAAAATGAAATTCATCATTTTGCTTATGGGAGTTTGAAAAATGCTGACAAGTGCTTGCAAAATGTAAAGTTTCATTCCTAAAAGCAACAAAGCGAGGAGTAAAATAAAGGCCATGCTCTTTTGAAAAAGGCTCTAAAGCTTGAGTTATACTAGAAGCATTTTTGTTTATATGGGAATAAAGGATAGATTTTATAGGCTCTCTTGTAGAGTCCCCTAAAGGAAAATAAGTTTCATCAGATCTTAGCATAAAACCACATAATTTTCTTGTTTGCGAAACTAAGATATGAAAATCTATATCTTTTTTAGTTAGTAACAATCTTAATTTTTCAACGAAAGAAAAAGGATAAGTTTTAAAAATTTCCTTTAAATACCTAATATATCTTATACTTTCCCCTAAATTAAACTCTTGATAAGTAAGAGAATGCTCTGTTGTTTCGCCATTTTTATACCACATATGATAAAAAGTTTTTAAAGAACGCTTAATGATTGGAACAATATCAACACTTGCTCTAAAGTCTTTCTTTAAAGCAAAATACATCAAAACACTATCGCTCATTATACCATGATTATGTCCTTTTCTATACATCGATGGGCGTTGCAAATTTAATAAATCTTGAATGATTAGACTTTTAACCACAAGCATCCCCTCTTCATCTTTAAGTTCTAAAAAAGATTTTAAAAATCTTTCTAAAAAATAAAGCCTGATTGTAGTAGCATGATCGCCTTTTATATTGGTATAATAACGATTTTGCCTTTTTTGCACGATATGAAAATTATAAAAATCCTTAAGAACCATTTTGATTTCCTTAAGGCTATGTTGATCAAGCCAGCGTAAAGAATTTAGGTGATGAGCAAAAGAAGGAACTTTGTATGGATTTTGTGTCCAATTTATAGGAAAATCTAGCATAAGTTCATCGTTTCTATAGATAAGCTTGATCTTTTCATGATTTAATGCCCCCCCCCTATCATAAAATCAATACTTTGAAGTTTGAACTCTTTTTGCTTCCTAAAAGTTTTTAAATCCTTATACATATCAAAATAAACAAAAAGGAGCTTTTTAAAAGATTTACTTGCTTCAAGCCACCTTTTACCCCACATATAGGCTAAGGCATTTGGCTTAAGACAATTTCTTGTTTGATGAATCAAAGCACTATACTTTTCTTTTAAGATCTCAAGTTCTAGTTGAGTAATTTCTTGTATTTTAGCTTGGTTTTCTTTTGCGTTATTATCAAGAAAAAATATAAAAAAATCAACATTTAAATTAAAATCCAAATGATTAAACTCAAGATAATACACCTTCTCTTTTTCACCTATCTTTCTTGATATGAAACCTTGAAATTTTCCATCTTTTTCATATCCTTTTACAAGTCTTATAGAGCCTTTAAAATTTTTTGCGATTAAAATACAAGTTTTATTTTGACCTTGAATGCTTATTTTATTTGTTTTTTCATCGATAAGAATTTGCTTATTACTAGGTATAATAAAACTTGTAGTATAAAATTTTTCTTTATTTTTAAAATTTAGTTTCATACTATTTGTGGCGATTTGATCTAATGGCTTGCAAGTATCATTGATCTTAAATGATAAATTTTTCTTATCATAAGTGATTTTTCTATGATTTTCGAAGTGATCAAACATATAAGAAAAACCTTCAAATTCACAATACTTTTCATTATTGATAAATTTTTCTATCCTTGTTTTTTTGCTTCTTTGTAGGTTTGTATGTGCTACAACACCATTTGGACTAGTTAAGTTGTGGGCTTTATGGCTTCTTAGATATTTTCTCAAGGTATTATTTTCTGCATACTCAAACAAACCACTATCTAAAAACCACTCTTCATTATCATAAAAAAGTGTAAAACTCAAGTCATCATTGTGTCTGTGATAATTACTTAAATGAGTGCATTTAAAAACAAAATGCAAAGAATTTAAAAAATGATCTTTTTCTACGCTTGAACGCAAGATCACATAACCACTTTTTTCCAAAAAAAGCTCTAAATTATCTGGCTTTTGACCATTTATGCCACTTGAGATTAGATAAAGATAATTTTGATACTCTAAAGAATCTCTTATATTAAGATCATTTAAAACAAAGTCTCTTGGACTAAAATCTTGCGTATCTCCTATAAGGGGTAATCTTAAATTTGGCTGAGTAAAAAAACCCAAATTCAAACATGCTTTTTTAAAAATCTCCATAGGAAAAGCGATCTTTGATTCCTTTCCTTCCAAAGTTTGACCAAGCAAAAGGCATCTTTGAACTTGTATTAAACCATAGTGGAGGTAAGAGGGGGTATTTTCTACATGACCTCCATCTTCACAAAAAGCAAAACTAAGCTCATCATTTATCCTAGCAATGGCTTTTTCTTTTGCTTTTTGATCTTTAAGCTCAAAGGCACATTGATAGAGTGCTATGCTTTGATCAAGTCCGTGATTAGTCATTTTAGAATAAAATTTTTCATCAAGCAATTTAACTAAGTGGATTTGAAGTAAAGATCTTAAAAAATCACTTTCTCTTTTGAAGTTTTGCCGCATAAAAAACTTATAAAGTTTAATAAGATTGCAAGTTCTTAAGGCTGTAGCGTGATCATGAAAAGCCCAAGGATTATTTAAATGCCCCCCCCCTATAACACTTTCATTCCAAGAGTAAAGAATTTTAAGAATAAGCTCTAAAGCCCTTTCATCTTTACTTTCTTGATAATGTTCTAAAAGTTCTACTAAATAATCCATCTTATGCAAAATAAAAATCCATGATGTATGATGAAAAGGATTTTGTAAAAAATTTACATTGTTAAAATCTATACTTTGATAAGGTTTAGTCTCGGTAGTATCTAAAATTTCTTCATACAACAATTTTTGCATTTCATTTTTTATCATCATTACACCCTTTTATTTGCAATGATAAGTAAATCATCTTCTCTAATCCCATATCTTTGAAAACCAACAAGATCTTTTGCATAAAAAAGTTCATAGTCTAAACCGAATTTCTCTAACTTAGTTAAAACATCTTTTCCATAAGTTCTTGTGCTAAATCTTGGATTGTACCCTATCTTTCCATCAGGAAGCTCTATAGTTTGTCCCTTTGAAAGATCTTGAGGATATGAAAAATCAGTGGCTATCATTTTATCAAAATCAGATCTATCATATCTTTCTTCAGTCTTTTCCTCACTAAGTCCTCCAAGCCACAAAATCATTTTTCCATCAGAACTTAAGAGCCTTATCATCTCCAAAAGACACTTGTCATCATCCAAAACATGCATTAAAATACCTACGCAAATGATAAGATTAAAAAATCCTTTTTCAAAAGGCATTTTTTCTAAAGGATATTTATATATAGCATCAGAAAAAGGATCGCTTGTGAGATAGTTGTGCCAAGATATCTTTTTAAGCTCATTATAAACGCACATAGCAGGTCCTATATGAAGAATATTTTTTGTATTTTGCTCGTAAATTTTATAAATTCGTTCTAAATAAAGGTATTTTAAACGCATTCTTTCTAATGAACGACAATTTGGACAAAGTGCTTTTTTTCTTGAACGATAAGAGGCAAAACGAACTTCTTTTTTACAAATTGGACAAAAATCATGAGTATTAAAAATAAATTTATCCTTTGGCAAAATATCCCTATCATGCTCAATAGCATAAACAATATCTTCATCTTTAAGTTCTTCAAAGGTAGAATTTTCAAACTCATCATGCAAAGACATAAACCGGCAAAAATCATCAAATTCTTTGATAAGCTTGTTATTTACTCCAACAGCATAACGATTTGCAGTAAATCTAAGCTTACTTTTTAAAGTATCATCTCCTCCTTTTTGCCACCTAATAAAAGAAAAGGAATGAAGCATGGTTACTATATGAGTTAAGCCATGTTTTCGGTGTGTGATCATCATATCAAGCATATCCTTTGCATTGCCCTGAGTGTTTATATCTATCTTACTAAGATAGTTGGGTAAAAAATTTGTTGTTACAGGAAACTCCACTAAAGAACCATAACGAGCTAATTTATTTATGCTTTTATATACCATATCTTGTTTTGAAAGGGCAAAAGCGGAACTTTCGTATTTAAATCCTAGCTCTTGTAAAGCTTTAAGCGTATCAGCGTTAATCAAATAAGCTCCACCTCTAAAGGATACGCAAGGTTTTTTTGTGATATGTTCTATAAATTCTTTTCCATATCTTAAAGAAGCAATTTGCTCTTTTAAATCATAATCTATGATATTATTTGTCCATTTAGAACTAGGGTTAGAATGATGATGCAAGGCAACTTCATGACCTCTATCATCTATATCCTTAATGATTTTTTCAATCACATCATTAAAATTTTTATGCTCATAAATATTTATAAAAAATACTCCCTTAAGAGAATATTTTTCTAAAATATCCATAATTAAATACACCCCACACTGAGGATTTAACCCCTCTCCTGTTATAGCAAAAGGAATATTTTTTAAATGCTGCTCTACATCTATAGTGATATAATATTTTGTTCTTTTATTTGGTGAAAGATCGGCAAGATTTGATACTGATACATTTTTCGTGTCTTTAGATGAAATTTGAATTTTATTTTCTAAAATCACGCTCTTATCATCAGCATATGGAATTTCTTTACAAGGCAGTATCTTAGATAAATTTTGATTTTTCTTGAGTAAGGTATTGTGTATTGTTAATACTAAAGGGTATCCAAATTTATTGCAAAATGCGAAACTTTGCTCATAGTCTTTTACAAAACCTGTTTTATGAATATGAAAGCCGGTCCATTTTAGACCTTCTTCAAAAGAAGTTATATCATCAGTTTTTTTATAAAGTCTTTTTGTTTCATTTCTTAAGATATATAAACAACTCAAAGGGTGTTCTTTGCTTCTTCTCCATGAACTTAAAAAGGTGTAGCTTCTACCAAGCCTCGTTTGTATAACTAAAGAAGAGTTGATTTGCATTCCACTTTTGCCAATTTCCCTATCCTCAAAAATAGATTTTGAATTTTTATCCACAAGCTGCGTAAAAGAATCTGCTGTCATTAAGACTCTATCTTTTTTCGAAACAAGCTTATAAAATACACCCTTACTAAAAAAGATATTTTCGGGTTTTAACCTCGAAAGATAATCAAGCTTAGCTATAACATAAACTTCACTTCCTTTTTTTGCCTTTACATTGGCATAGATAGTATTTTTTACCCTTGCTATAGAATATATCTTCGTATGTGCTTGGTGGTTTAGTTTGCTTACCTCTCCCTTCAAATCAATGCTATAAATTGCCGAATTTGTATTATCTACATCATTAAAAAGAGCTAGAGCCTTAGTTTTTGAAAGTTCTAAATACTCTTCAAGATAAGGAGTATTTACAGATGTGAGGATTTTAAACCCATCATTTTGCAAACTTCCTAAAAAATGCTGTCCGTCTTTACCCAGGGTAAGAAAAAGAGCATCTTTAATTTTTAGTAAAGAAAAAACATTTTCATAAGGCAAACAAACACTTTGTCTTTCAAGCTCATCATCTTTGCAATCATTATAATTTTTGATCATATGCAATTTATTTGATTTTATATAAAACAAATCATTATGCATAATCTCAATATAAGTTACTTCTTTAATTTTTAGTGTTTTGATTTCTAAGTAATCAACATTATTCATTTTTTATCCCTCTTTTCCCTAAATTCTCTTTTTATCCTAGGCACATCGATAAAGAGGAATTTGACAATCCCCCCCCCCCAGACATTATTGTAAGCTTTGATTAAAGCTTCGCCTAGTTTATAAGATAAGTGTTCTTTTATTTTTTCTTTTTCTTTTTTCAAAGACTCACACTGCTGGAGTAATTTTGTATTTTCATCATAAAGTTTGAGTATAGTTTGCTTATGATTAAGAAATTCTGTTTGTGAGTTTTCCTTTTTAGAGACGATCTGTTCTAGGATAATATTATAATCAGTATATTTGTTTAAACTGATATTAAGTTCTTTTAGGTATGTGTCTTGCCCTTGTTCTAAACCATTTAAAAAGACATTTTGAGGAAAAGCTAAATCCTTCTTCCAACCAGCTAAAACCCTAAACACAAAGGATCTGTGATTTGATACAATGATATTTGAGCCTAAAATACACTGGATGCTGGCTAAAAATTTTTCATAATTTTCCCCTACGATCTTTTTATCTAAAATTTGATCTTCATTTAAAATTTGCATTTGTTTATCAATGTATTCTTTAACAACATTGATATCAAGGGTTTTGTTCAAGTTTTTAAGATTATCTTGAAAACGTTGCTTATAAATTTCTTGAAAGCAAATATCATATCCATTTGTTATTAAATTAACCCTAGCATTTGGAATTTTCTTTTTGATCTCTTTAGTAAAATTGATAATGCGTTCAAGCTGAGTATATTTTTCCAAGACATATTCATTTCCTTTTTTTGTTTTAAGATTATACCAGCTATGGGTATTTACTGCTCTACCAAACCAATCACAAACTATGATATCCCCTTGATTATTTAAAGGTAAAGCAGCACAATCGCCAAGTCTTAAGTGAAGTGTAATATTGATATGCTTCATATCATAAAAGCTTTGTTTATAAAATCCAAAATGCTCTAATTTTTCATGAAAAAAATCAATAAATTGATTTTTATATAAATTAAGTCCCATTTCATAAGCAATAAAACCATAATCATCGGTGTGAAAAAGATGCTGTGGTGCTATGCAAATAACGCTTTCATCATCTATATGTTCAAGCTCATCAAGAATAATTTGCGTATCAAGCAAGGGGTTATTTATCTTAATATAGCTGATTTTTTCTTCATTGGGGAAAATAGACAAATCATTTAAGAATTTTTCATAAAAATATGAATAAAAAGCAATAAATTTCAATTCCTCATTAGCTATACCCCTAAATTTAAGTCCTAATAAATCACTATAAAAAGACGCTATGGAGGCACAAGTGATAAGATCTCCAAAACCACTATCAACAAAATGAACCTTATAATACTTAATCTTTTTCTCTTTAAGTTTATTTCTAATTTTTAAGATATTATAAAAAACATCGTTTTTTGTCATAAATCCCTCCTATCATAATCCAAAATATCCCTACTCACACAAGAGCCAAAAATCAAAACTTTTTTCATCAAGCTACCTTCCTATAAATTTCATTCTTTGCTATAAAAATCGCAGCAAGCTTATTAGTAATTGGCACAAGACCACTTGACATAGCTTCATCTCTTGAAACACCTTGAGAGTCCCACCTTGTTGGATTTAAAAATATGCCATATTCTTTATGGAGTTTTGAAATTTCATTTTGTCTTAAAAATCTTTTTTCTATACTGATATTTTTAAATTCTTTTAAAGGTTTTACAAGTTCATCAAATAATTCTCCATCGCCTATGATTTTAAAGCTAAGATCTTTAAAGAAGTCTTTTTTACTAAGTTCTAAAATGGCTTTTATGCTTAGGTCATTGGCGTATTTTTTCGAGCTGAAAATTTTTGCACTTATAAAAGGCAAAAACCACAAAAAACAACACCAAAATTTACCTCCAAAACGCAAAAAACAAGGCTTTAAAATCTTAAAAATAAACCACATAAAAAAACTTTTTAAGGCAAAATAATGAGAATTGATATAAAGTTATTTAACTTTTTACTCATTTTTTTAGTAAAATATTGATTTATATTATCATATATATGTATATTTTGCCTTAATTTGATCAAATATTTACTTTTTATTTGATATAAATTTATATTAAATTTAATATCTCTAAAATTTTGAAACCGCCTGCTTACGCAGGAATTAAGCAGAGCAAATTTCAAAATACAACTCATCTAAAAAGCTCCAACTCTTTTTGTATCACAAGTTCTTCACTACTTTGTTTTCTTACTCTTTTTGCTGCATTTTTAGAAAGTTCTAAAAATTTGTTTTCATTATAATAAAGCTCTTCGATAGCATCAGCCATAGCCTTGTAATCCTCAGCCGCAACAAGCATTCCGCAATTTTCATCAACAAACTCAGGAATCGCAGCAAGCTTATTAGTAATTGGCACAAGACCACTTGACATAGCTTCATCTCTTGAAACACCTTGAGAGTCCAACCTTGTTGGATTTAAAAATATGCCATATTCTTTATGGAGTTTTGAAATTTCATTTTGTCTTAAAAATCTTTTTTCTATACTGATATTTTTAAATTCTTTTAAAGGTTTTACAAGTTCATCAAATAATTCTCCATCGCCTATGATTTTAAAGCTAAGATCTTTAAAGAAGTCTTTTTTACTAAGTTCTAAAATGGCTTTTATGCTTAGGTCATTGGCGTATTTTTTCGAGCTGAAA
>NZ_QHLJ01000014.1 GCF_006864365.1 Campylobacter sp. MIT 99-7217 | reverse complement strand
TGGTCGCTTAGCTCAGTTGGTAGAGCGCCACCCTTACAAGGTGGATGTCATAAGTTCGAGTCTTATAGCGACCACCATTTAAAGAACGAGGCATTAAAGTTTTAAATTTATTTTATAAATTTAAATGCTTTAAATTTATCTTTGTATAAAGTTCTTGATTTTACGCAGCGGTAGTTCAGCTGGTTAGAATGCCGCCCTGTCACGGCGGAGGTCGCGGGTTCGAGCCCCGTCCGCTGCGCCATTGTCTCGTTAGCTCAGCCGGTAGAGCATCTCCCTTTTAAGGAGGGGGCCGTTGGTTCGAATCCAACACGGGACACCATTTTGGGTTTATGACCCTTTCGTCTAGTGGCCCAGGACAACACTCTCTCTGTGTGGAAACAGAGGTTCAAATCCTCTAGGGGTCGCCAAAAATTTTGGTCGCTTAGCTCAGTTGGTAGAGCGCCACCCTTACAAGGTGGATGTCATAAGTTCGAGTCTTATAGCGACCACCATTTAAAGAACGAGGCATTAAAGATTTAAATTTGTTTTGTAAATTTAAATGCTTTAAATTTATCTTTGTATAAAGTTCTTGATTTTACGCAGCGGTAGTTCAGCTGGTTAGAATGCCGCCCTGTCACGGCGGAGGTCGCGGGTTCGAGCCCCGTCCGCTGCGCCATTGTCTCCTTAGCTCAGCTGGTAGAGCATCTGACTCTTAATCAGGTGGCCGTTGGTTCGATCCCAACAGGGGACACCACCTCTTTAATCAAAGCAATTAATTTTATGCTCCTAGACATTAAAAGCAAATTTTAAGAGCTTAAAAACTCCAAAGCCATTAAGCTTTCGCCTTGCATTAAAATTTCTAATTCTTCATCATCAAAGCAAAATTTGGGATTGTGGTGTAATACAGGATTATCCAAATCCTTAGAAATGCCTACAAAAACATAAGCACCCATTCTTTCACGCGTTAAAAAGGCAAAATCTTCAGCACCCATATCAGGCTTAGCTTCTGTAATGATCGCTTCTTCTTTAAGCACCTTTGCAAAAGCCTTTCTAGCTATGGAAGCTGCGTTTTTGTCGTTGATCAAAGGAGGATATTCTCTTTTATAATCAAGCTTAAAACTTCCTCCAAATTCAAGACAAACAGCCTCAGCCATTTTTTGAATATTTGTTTGGAGCAATTTTTGACTTTGTTCATTAAGATAACGCACAGTGCCTTTTAAAATGGCATTTTGAGGGATAACATTAAAGGTTGTGCCTGCTTGAACGCAACCTATAGTGATCACTCCAGCTTCAGTAGGTGCAAGCCTTCTTGAAATAATACTTTGAACCCCATTTATAAATCTTGCACTCATCAAAACAGGATCTATGGTTGTATGAGGGTGAGCGCCATGCCCTCCCTTACCGATAAACTCAAGATCAAAGACATCAACCCCTGCCATCATCTCTCCACTTACAATCTGGGCTGTACCTTTAAGCAAAGCTCCCCATAAATGACAGCCAAAAACGGCATCAACTTTTGGATTTTCCAAAATCCCCTCATCAATCATGGGCTTAGCACCGCCACTTCCCTCTTCAGCAGGCTGAAACATGATCTTTACACAGCCTTCAAATTCATCTTTAAGCTCATTTAAAATAAGAGCAGCCCCTACAAGTGCTGCACTATGTCCATCATGCCCGCAAGCGTGCATTTTGCCCTTTATCTTTGAAGCAAAATCTAAATTTGTTTCTTCCTCTACAGGCAAAGCGTCCATATCTGCACGCAAAAGCACGCACTTTGCATTTGAGCTTTTTTTGCCTTCTATCATCGCTAAAACTCCCGTTTTTGCTATACCCTTTTTATAAGGAATTTTAGCTTCATCTAAACACTCACATATAAGCTTTGCTGTATTTTCTTCTTCAAATTCAAGCTCAGGGTGCATGTGAATTTGATGACGAAGTTCTTTAATCTTAGGATAATACTTCTTGCTTAAAAGCTTGATTTTTTCGATCATTTAGAATCCTCTAATTTTTGAAATTTTTCATCACTTTTTTGCAAATTTGCTTCCATTTTGCGGATTTCTTCTTCTCCGTTTCGAACAAGTTTTGAATCTACTGTTTTGATTTTCGTGCTTTTATTTGGGTATTCAACCTTACTAAGAATATACCTAAAAACATTTAATCTTGCTTTTTTCTTGTTATCAGAACTGATAATAGTCCAAGGGCATTCTTTGGTATTTGAAGCAAGAAGCATGGAGTATTTAGCAACGGTATATTTGTCCCAAAGCTCTTGTGATTTTGCATCTACAGGAGAAAGTTTGTATTGTTTTAAAGGATCATTTTTTCGGCTTTCAAAGCGTCTTTTTTGTTCTTCTTTTGAAACAGAAAAATAAAATTTAAAAAGTAAAATTCCACTCTCAACAAGCATTTGTTCAAACAAAGGCACTTCTCTTAAAAAATGTTTATGTTCAGCAGGAGTACAAAAACCCATTACAGGCTCAACGCCAGCTCTATTATACCACGATCTATCAAAAATAACTATTTCGCCACCTGCTGGCAAATGTGAAATATAGCGTTGAAAATACCACTGCGTTTTTTCCACCTCACTTGGCTTTTCAAGAGCAACGACACGACACCCTCTAGGATTTAAATGCTCGGTCAATCTTTTTATAGAACCACCCTTGCCCGCTGCATCGCGTCCTTCTGTGATGATAAGAACCTTTAAACCTTTTTCTTTAACATAGTTTTGAAATTTTAAAAGCTCGATTTGGAGTTTCTCAAGCTCCTTTTCATAGTCTAAGGTGCTTTTTTTGATCTTAATTTCCACATAGTCTTCTTTTTTCTTATCTTCTTTTTTTAAGTCTTTTTGAACATTTGTATCTATTTTCTTACGAGTTTGCTTTTGCTCCTCTTTATCCAAGTCTTCAATCTTTAGACCCTGAAGTTCTACGCTTTTCATCACTTATCCTTTAAAAATAATTTAACATAAATTTACCATAAGAATTTATAATGAGAGCTTAAATTCGCTATTTGGAGTTATCTTGCGTTTCTTTTTTTTCATCTTGCTTTTTTGCAAACTTTGTTTTGGAAGCGTTTTAAGCGTAGATGAAGCTTTTAAAATCACTCATGGCAGTGATGAAACAGGGGTTTTTGTTGATTTTAAGCTTGGAAAAGATATATTTTTATATAAAAAGCAACTTAAAATCATGCTTGATAAAAAAGATATTACAAATTTACTCAATCTTCCTCAAAGCACGCAGATTAACGGCGAGGAAAGATTTTATGAAAATTTACACTTAAATCTTAGTGCTTTCATGCTTTCAAGAGAGTTTCAAAAAGATACGGCTCTTTTGAGTGTATATTATCAAGGCTGTTCTAATGAGGGCTTTTGCTATCGCCCCTTAAATGCGAATTTCAAAATCACTTCTAAAAATGGACACTTTAAGATCTCTTCCATAAATGCTAATGAGTTTAAAAATACAAATTTAAAAAAAGAAGAATTTAACTTTAACAAGGGCTTTTATCTCACACTCATCAGCTTTTTTGGATATGGAATTTTACTTTCTTTGACCCCTTGCACCCTGCCCATGATACCCATACTCTCATCAATGATACTTGCAAAAGGCACGCAAGGACGAAGTAAATTTTATAATCTTTGGCTTTGCTTTATCTTTATATTTTTCATGTCCTTAGCTTATGCTATAGCAGGCATTATCACAGCTATGCTTGGAGCTGGTGTTCAAGGACTTTTGCAAAAGCCTATAGTGCTTATCTTTTTTGCTTGTATTTTTGTGCTTTTAGCCTTGGCTTGTTTTGGGGCTTTTTCTTTTCAAATGCCAGCAAATATACAAAAATTTGCAAACAAGCTTAGCTTTAAGGGAAAAGGCGTTGTTGGCATAGCCTCAATGGGCTTTTTATCAGCCCTTATCGTAGGACCTTGCACCGCTGCACCCCTAGCTGCAGCACTTTTGTATATAGCAAATAGCAATGATTTGATTCTTGGGGGATTTTCTTTATTTTTTCTTAGTTTAGGCATGGGGCTTCCTTTGCTTTTCGTAGGACTTGGCATAAGCTTTTTAAAACCGGGAATTTGGACAAAAAGGATCAATACCTTCTTTGGCTTTTTAATGCTAGCCATGGCTATTTATATACTTGCTCGCTTTATGCCTGCAAATTTTAAACTGATCGCCTTTGGTGCTTTGGGTGTGTTTTTTGTAAGTTTTATGGGGCTTTTTGAGAGTGCTAACTCAGCTTACACGCGTTTTAAAAAAGCTTTTTTAATCCTCATTTTAGCCTATGCTTTAGCCTTATTTTTAGGAGGACTTTTTGGAGGCAAAAGCCTTTTAAATCCTTTAAATTTAAGCACTTCAAACAAAACTCAAATTTCACAAAACAAGCTTTATTTTAAGGAAATTAAAAGCCTAAAAGCCCTGCAAGATGAGATTACAAACTCACAAAAGCCCATTTTACTTGAATTTACGGCTTCTTGGTGCGAAAATTGCAAACTTTTAGAGGAGCTAACCTTTCAAGATGAAAGGATACAAAAGACTTTGAAAGATTTTAGCTTGCTTAGAGTGGATATTACTGAGGGTAGCTTAGAAGAACAAGCTATCATGAAAGAATTTCAAGCCTTTGCTCCACCTACCCTACTCTTTTTCAAAAAGAGCGAGCAGGTCTTAAGGCTTGATGGATTTATAGGAGCTGATGAGTTTTTAAAAAAATTTGAAGCCTTTTAAGCTTTTGCTTGCAAATTTTCCTTAGATTCTAAATTTTGCTCGCCTAGGCTTTTTTTATCTTGCTCATCTTTCAAGCTTGTTTGTTCTTTTCTCTCATCAAAGATACTTAAAAGATTGATACTCATGGTTTGTTCTGCTTCTTTTAGTTTAGCTTTAACCTGAAGCTCAAGCATTTTATTTTTTAAATCCTCTGGTGTATCAAATAATTTGTATCTTGGCTGAGTGAGTTTTAACTCACCATTTACGACCTCAAGAGACATATTTTCATACTCTTTTATGAAAGATACAAATTTAGAATAAAGCCTGATATTTTTCATACATCTATCATCATCAGGTAAATTTCGCGTTTGTAAAAAACTTGCTATATCAATTTCATTTTCTTTAAAACTGATACCAAAAGTTACAACACGCATAATCATTTCTTCCATTAAAAAATACCTATCTGAATCCATTTCCTCACCCTCAATGGTTTTTAAAAAGGGTTCTTGAAGTTCTTTGGGAAGCCTTGCTAGATATGGTTGAGTAAATGAAGAGCCTTCATTGACATAAACATGCCACGCATCATTTTTATCCACAACTTTTGCTAAAGCTAATTCAAAGCTTTCTTGTGTCTCATAATTTTCTCTTTTAACAAGCTTATCTGCTCCATAAGCTTTTATAGCAAATTCAGAAAGATACACTGCACTACCATCTTCTCTATAATGAATCATTTTGCAATCCTATTGAAAGAAAGCGACCTTAAAAGGTTGCTAGGTCTTAATAGCTCACATATTTTTGAGCTAAAACTTTGCCTTGATAAACCACTTTGACATTAGTGCCTTTTGTGCCATTTGCACTTTGTCCTAAATAGCATCGCTTTGTCCAAGTTTTAACAACGCCTTTAGTAGGCTCTCTATCCCAATTGCCACATTCTCCAGCACCATTACCGACGGAAATCACGGAATTAACATAAGTGGCTTCTATCTCAATTTCTACATATGCCCCACCTTTACGCATATACATTGTATCCACACCACTTGGACCATTATGATAACCTGTATTCTCTTTCCAAGTGACAGGTCCATCAATACTCACAGCCCACAAAGAGCTTGCACCTAGGGTTAAAGCCAAACTTAAAATGAATTTTTTCATTTTAAATCCTTTCTATGAAAATTTCTTTCAATCCTATTGCAATGATTTTCAAGCAAATTTCATTCCAAATTTAAACAAATTCTATCTTAAATCAACAAAAAGCTTATAAATTTGAAATTTAAGCCCTAAAATAAAGGCTTTTTTAAGTTTTTATTACTAAAATTAAGCTTATTTTTCATCAAAGGTAGGCTATGAGACAAACTTGGAGCAGCACACTTACTTACATACTCACAGTTGCAGGAGCGACAATAGGCTTTGGCGCAACTTGGCGTTTTCCTTATCTTGTGGGTGAAAATGGCGGTGCTGCCTTTGTTGTCGTTTTTTGCGTGGCAATGATTTGCATAGGAATTCCTGTGATTTTGGTTGAAAATGTCATAGGAAGAAGAGCGATGCAAAACTCCGTCGATGCTTTTGGCGGTAAAAACAATGAAAAAAATCCAGCATACAAAGGCATAGGCTATATGGGGCTTTTGGGGAGCTTTGGGATCATGGCTTATTATATGGTGCTTGGAGGCTGGGTTTTGGTGTATATTTGGGGGCTTGTTTTTGGTGGATTTGATCTTTCAAAACCCGTGAGCAAAGAATACACAAGCGAATTCTACACCCAAAATATCGAGCATAATCCCCTTTTTGTGAGCATTTTTACCATTATTTTTGTCCTTGTGAATTATTTTATACTCAAAAAAGGCATAATAGACGGCATTGAAAGATCGGTCAAGTTTTTAATGCCAGCACTTTTTTGCTGTCTTATCATCGTTGTGGTGAGGAATTTAACGCTGGACGGCGCTTTTGCTGGGGTGGAGTTTTATCTCAAGCCTGATTTTTCCAAAATCACACCAAAACTTTTAATCGATGTCTTAGGGCAGGTATTTTTTGCCTTGTCACTTGGCTTTGGCGTTATGGTAACGCTTTCATCTCATCTTAAAAAAAGCGAAAATTTACTAAAAACAGCCACTTACACAGGAATTTTAAACACCCTCATCGCCTTTTTAGCAGGCTTTATGATCTTTCCAGCCCTTTTTAGTGCAGGACTTTCGCCTGATAGCGGTCCATCTTTAGTGTTTAAAACCCTGCCCATAGCCTTTTCGCACATTCATTTTGGCACTATTATCTGCGTGCTGTTTTTCGTGCTTTTGCTCATCGCAGCACTAACTACGAGTTTGCCAATTTACCAAGTCATCATCAGTGTGTTAGAAGAGAAATTTAAGCTTTCAAAAAATATGGCTATAAATTTAACCCTTGGTTTTATCTTTGTCTTTGGAAACCTGCCTTGCGTGCTTACTTATGGACCTTGGAGTGAGGTTACTATCATCAATGGTAAAAATATCTTTGATAGCTTTGATTTTATAAGCGGAAATATCTTGTTCGTGCTTACTGCACTTTTTTGCTGTCTTTATGTGGGCTGGGTGATGAAAAAAGAAGCTCTTGATGAGATCAGCAACAATCATACTTTAAAAAGTGTTTGGATAAAAATTTGGTATTATTATGTCAAATTTATCGTACCACTTGTGATTTTTGATATTTTCTTGTATGGGATTTTTAATGTGGAATTATTTTCTATGATTTATGATATTTTTTTATACTATGGGTTTCTTTTTGACAGATGATCACTTTCTATGATTTTAGCTTATTTTAAAATTTATGCAAGGACTAAGCCTTGCATAAAACTTATTCTACCTCAGCATCAATAACATCATCATCTTTTTTCTTTTTGTCATTTCCTGCTTGGCTTTCATCTTTTTTATACATACTTTCTGCTAGCTTATGTGAAACCTCGCTTAGAGCTTTCATTTTAGCATCGATTTCTTCCTTGCTTGCGTTTTCATTTTTAAGCGTTTCACGAAGCTCATCAAGAGCCTTTTGGATATTTGTCTTATCAGCTTCAGGGATCTTATCGCCAAGCTCATTTAAAGACTTTTCGACCTGATGAGCTAGGGCTTCGGCTTGATTTCTAGCATCAACAGCTTCTTTTCTTTTTTTATCATCTTCTTTGTGAAGCTCGGCATCTTTGACCATTTTTTCGATCTCTTCTTCGCTAAGTCCGCTTGATCCTGTGATTTTAATTTCTTGAGCCTTGCCTGTTGCTTTGTCCTTAGCCGAAACGGTTAAAATTCCGTTTGCGTCTATATCAAAAGTAACTTCAATTTGTGGCATTCCGCGTGGTGCTGGTGGGATTCCTTCTAAATTGAAATTTCCTAAGGATTTATTATCACGGCTAAATTCACGCTCTCCTTGCAAGACATTGATAGTAACTGCTGATTGATTATCCTCAGCTGTTGAAAAGGTTTGCTCTTTTTTAGTTGGTATGGTAGTGCCCTTTTCTATGATCTTAGTCATCACGCCTCCAAGGGTTTCAATACCAAGTGAAAGTGGGGTTACATCAAGCAAAAGCACATCTTTAACATCGCCTTTTATAACAGCTCCTTGAATAGCAGCTCCTATAGCAACGACCTCATCAGGATTAACTGATTTGTTAAGCTCCTTAGAAAAAGCCTTTTTAACCTCATCTTGCACCAAAGGAACGCGGGTTGAGCCTCCTACCATAACGATTTCTTTTACCTCGTTTTTATCAAGTCCAGCTTCTTTAACCACCTCGTTAATCTTAGCTATGGTCTCGCCCACTAAGCCCTCTATCATGCTTTCAAATTTAGCCCTTGTGATCTTTTTTACAAGGTGTTTAGGTCCTGAGGCATCAGCTGTGATGAAGGGTAAATTTAGCTCTGTTTCAGTGGCTGAGCTAAGCTCTTTTTTAGCATTTTCAGCTGCTTCTTTTAGCCTTTGAAGAGCCATAACATCGTTTTTAAGATCAATTCCTGTATCATTTTTAAACTCACTTGCTAAAAAATCAATGAGCTTGTTATCAAAATCATCCCCACCTAAAAAAGCATTTCCGCCTGTTGCTAAAACTTCAACCACATTATCGCCTGTTTCAAGCACGGTTACATCAAAAGTCCCACCGCCCAAATCATAAACGACTATTTTTTCACTTTCTTTTTTATCAAGCCCATAAGCAAGAGCTGCTGAGGTTGGTTCATTTATAATACGAAGCACATTAAGCCCTGCTATAGTGCCAGCTTCTTTAGTCGCCTTTCTTTGAGCGTCGTTAAAATACGCTGGCACAGTAATAACCGCATCAAGGACCTTAGCTCCTAAGAAAGCTTCAGCATCTTCTTTAAGCTTCATCAAAACCTTAGCTGAAATTTCTTGTGGGGTATAAAGCTTACCAGCGATTTCAACCGCGCAAGCTCCGTTTCTATCAACTATATGATAAGGAAGCCTATTTTTAGCCTCCTTAGCAGCATCTTCATTAATCATAAGCCCCATTATTCTTTTGATCGAATAAATAGTTTTTTCAGGATTAGTTACAGCTTGACGCTTAGCACTATCTCCAACCAAAACCTCGCCCTTGTCAGTAAAGGCCACAACTGAGGGGGTAGTGTTTTTACCCTCCTTGTTTGGAATGACCTTACTTTCTCCTCTTTCATACACGCAAACGCATGAATTTGTTGTTCCTAAATCTATACCTATAACCTTACTCATTTTTTATCCTTTATTTTAATTTTTCTAGCTACAAGATGTAGCACCGCCTTATTAAAATTTTTTCTCACTATCTTTATACTCATTTTATTTCCTTATTTTGCTACGCTAACCTTTGTAGGGCGAAGCACCCTATCATTGATCTTATAGCCTTTTTGAAGCACTTGTACGACTTGATTGCTTTCATGCTCCTTACTTTCTACATGAAACATGGCCTCATGTAAATTTGGATCAAATTCAGCATTTTCATCAATAGCCTTAACGCCGTGCTTTTCAAGCTTTTTCATGAACAAATCAAGCGTATTTTTCACGCCCTCTTTGATCTTTTGACTTACCTCATCACTTGCCTCAACGCTCATCGCCGCTTCTAAAGCGTCTAAAACATCAAGCAAATCCTTGGCAAAACTTTCATTTGCATAAGCAAGAGCTGAAATTTTTTCCTTTTCTAGTCTTTTTTTAATGTTTTCAAATTCAGCATTTGCACGCAAATACCTATCCTTAAGCTCTGCGTTTTGAGCTTTTAACTCATCAAGTTCGCTTTGTTCTTCGCTAGCTTCTTCACAAACTTGCTGTTCTAAGTCTTTTTCCTCGCTCACGCTACCTCCTTTATGTGATTGATCACTTTTTTAAAGTCCGTATAAACACTACCAGCTAGGATAATGTTTGCTTGTTTGCCCAAAAATTCAGCCTCAAACAAAAGTCCCATAAAACCCTCGTTAAAAAGAGGAGAAAATTCAAGCCAGCTTTTAAAATGCTGATGAATATGAGCATCTAAAAGCTTAACAAATTCATCATTTTGATAAATTTGGTAAGCTCTTTTTTCATTAGTCCTAAAAAGGCTAAGGCTTTGACCTAAAGAAGAAAGCTTTTGCAAAAGTTCATCAAATTTAAGCCTTAAAGCTAAATTTTCTATACTGAAAAAATCAAGCCCAACAAGTTCTTGTAAAAAAATATGTGCCTTTGGGTCAAATTTCAAAACCACTTCTTCTTTGTTAAAATCAAGCACTAAAAATTTATTATTCACGCTTTCTATTTCTTGCAAGATCAAATCCCTACCCGCATAAACAAGGCAGTATATTTCAAATTCTTTTGCCAACTCAGCCAAAAGCTTTACATTGTTGATAATAAGCTTTTCATGAGGATCAAAAGCATTTTGCCAATACTGCTTCATCGTCGCCAAGGTTGGCACTCTGCCACTTGAAATATGTAGCTTTTCTATCGCTCCTTCGCTATCAAGCTTTTTAAAATAAAGCCTTATCGTTGAAGCTGCCATGTTTAAATTTGCCTCACAAGTGGCTGAGCCAACAGGCGTATTTTCTTTAAGATAAGCTTCGATGATAGAATTTAAAACCAAAGCCCTTTTAAAGTCTTTCATTTTCTTGCTTTTCCTTAGCTTTCTTTTAAAATATATTTGTAATTATACAACATTGAGCGTAACATTGTCAAGTAAATTTTTAAAAAAATTAAATAAATTTATTTAAATAACTTTAGTTTATATCACTAAAGTTATTTAAGCTTATAAAACTTATGTTTAATAAAAAGCAAATAAAAGATTAAAAATACAAATTTTATGTTATAATTTCATCCTAGCAATATTTAAAAAGGATTAGAGGTGAAAAATCTTAGCGTGCAAGAAAAAAATGACTTAAGTTCTTGTGTCTTTCAAAGTTTGGGAACAGATAGAAAAGTTAGCCTTTTAAGCCTCATCATCAAAAAAATCAAAACTATCTTTGGTATCAAATAATCATTCAAAAAGCTCTTTTTTATGTTCTTTAAGGTAGCTAACAACTTCTAAAATTTCATCAACTCCTTCTTTTGTGGAGTTTTTTAGCACCTCGTCTATATTTTCTATATAAGCTTGCACCGCAGTTTCAAGCTTTGCTCTTTTAACGCCAGCAAATAACAGCATTGCTTCAAGCGTAACGCTAAGTTCATATCTTAAATCGTTAATTTCTTCTTGCATATCTACCCCTTTATACCTTGTTTTGCAAGCTCTTTGCCTTTGATGAGATCTTGAATTTGAGCCTTGATATTTGCATAATGAAAACTATCCTTAAAGCCCGCAAAAAGCCCTCCACTAGCGTTTTTATGTCCTCCACCACCAACAAGCTTTTTTGCCATTAAGCTTACATCGACCTTGCCATTTGCCCTAAAACTAAGCGTTTTTCTTGAGCTTACATCGATAAAAAAATCAAAGTCTGGATTTTGCACCAAAAACTCATTGCCTATGACTGAGGTATTGCCTATATTGCTTGTTAGCAAACCCTTAAAGCCCTCATACTCTATGCTAAATTCTTCTTTTCTTTGACTTAAAGCCTGCACGACAAAATGAGAAACTAAATTTCCCAAGGTGTCATTTTTATCTTTTTTAAAAAATTCTTTTTTTAAAAAATGCAAGGCATCATCAAGTCCAACATGTGCATTTTCCTTAGTTATAAAGGTGCGTGCTTGCTGGAGCAGATAAAAGATGAAGTCTATATTTTCTTTAGGAAACATTACCCTGTTGATCTCTTTTGCATTAGCCACCATAGCAAGCATAACCTTGCCAAGCTCAAAATTTATATCTTCTTTAAGCCAAATATCAACAGCATTGACCACATCAACAAATTTAGCAAGCTCTTCATTTTCTTGATACATTTTAGAAAAAAACTCATAAACGATCTTGGTTGCACAACGCGTATCATCAAGATAATACCAAGGGTATTTTTCAAAGCATTCTAAACCACTTTGATGATGATCTAAAAGCAAAATTTTGATATTTTTTCCCTCTAAAGCCTTTGAAAATTCCTCACACTGACTAGGACTTAAATTTAAATCCGTGATCAAAATAAGAAATTTCTGCTGAGCATTTATACTTAGTTCTTGCTGTATTTTTTCCATGATGAGATAAAAATTCTCATTGATTTCTTTGCCATAATTTGAGTTAAAAAACACACAATCCTTAAAATAAAACCTCAAAACATACTGACAAGAATAACCATCTAAATCAGTATGCGAAAGATGATAAATTTTCATATATTTCCTTATAAACCAACTTCAATAACGCCCTCTGTGTTGAAATTTACATTATCAGCAACCTCTCCAAAAGAAAGAACGACCATTTTGATATTATAATTATCACAAATTGTAGCAATAGCCTTTCTTAACTGAGGTTCAACACAAAGCACAAAAGGCTTGATCCTTGTATTTGCTGTGCTTTCAACCGCTTTTTTAAGTGCATCGATTAGGGTGCTTGTTTGAGCGACATTGATCATTAATTGATAGTTGCCGTCCTTAAACTGCAAATGTTCCATAAGCTTTGCAGAGCTTGCAGAATCCAAAAGATAAAATCCTAAATTTCCCTTATCATCGACATAAAGATTAGTAATGACCCTAGCTAAGGCTGCACGCACATGCTCAATAATCATATCAAAGCTTTTATTTACCTCAGCAATATCCGTCAAAGCCTCAAGTATAGTGATCATATCCTTGATAGGGATATTGTTTTTAAGCAAGTTTTTAAGCACCTTTTGCACAAGCCCCACAGAAGCTACTTTCATGCAGTCTTCCACCACAACAGGATAATCCTTTTGCACCTTATCAAGTAAATTTTGCACCTCTTGGCGCGTCAAAAGATCAGCCGCATTTGCCTTGATCATCTCACTCATATGCGTTGAAATCACGCTTGCAGGATCAACCACAGTATAGCCATTAAGCGTAGCTTCATCTTTTAAATTCGCATCGATCCAAAGAGCGTCTGAGTTAAAAGCTGGCTCTTTTGTAGCAATACCCTCGATTTCTTCTGTAACAAAGCCACTATCTAGGGCTAGGTATTTGTCAGGATAAATTTCAGCACTACCTATCACCACGCCCTTAAGCTTGAAATTGTATTCATTTGGCTTGAGCTGTAAATTGTCCCTTATTCTGATTTTTGGCATTAAAAAGCCGAGTGCTTGGGCTATGCTTCTTCTCATAGAACGGATTCTTTCAGTAAGCTCGCTTTCTGCAAGTCTAATAAGACCATAACCAAGCTCAAGCTCTAAAATTTCAATCTTTAAAATATCATTGATCTTATGTTCTTCTTCTTTGATGATCTCTTCTTCACTTTTCTTTGGTACAGGAGCTGCTGCTTTTGCTGTGGCTTCTTTTTTCTCTCTTTTTTCAACAGGCTTTATCTTGCCCTCTTTGATCTGCAAACTTAGATAACCCAAAGATAAAAACACAAAAGCCATAAAGCCTAAAGATAAGTGCGGAAGTCCCGGAACCAAGGCAAAGATAAAGAGGATAAAACCAACGATCATTAAGGTTCTGTATTCGCCTAAAAGCTGGTTTAAAGAACCCTCTGCGAAATTTTCTTTATCCTTGCTTGCACGCGTGATGATGATAGCCGTGGCTGTTGAAGTGATGAGACCTGGAATTTGAGATACAAGCCCATCGCCTATAGTTAGGATAGTGTAAGTTGCAGCACATTCATTTAAGGGCATATCATGTTGAAAATAGCCTATTAAAAAACCGCCGATAAGATTGATGATAGTGATGATGATCCCAGCAACAGCATCGCCTTTGATGAATTTGCTCGAACCATCCATTGCTCCGTAAAAATTAGCCTCGCCGATGATCTCTTGTCTTCTTGCTCTTGCAGTTTCTTCATCGATAAGCCCAGCATTTAAATCCGCATCAATAGCCATTTGTTTTCCGGGCATTGCATCAAGGGTAAATCTTGCTTGAACTTCAGAAACTCTAGTACTTCCCTTTGTAACAACCATGAAATTAATCAAAACCAAGATCGTAAAAACGATCATACCGATGACATAATTTCCCCCAACCACAAATTCCCCAAAACTAGCGATAATCTCACTCACAGCAGCTGGTCCATTTTGCCCCTCACTTAAAATCATACGCGTTGTAGCGATATTTAATGCTAATCTAAAAAGCGTGATGATGAGAATAAGAGTAGGAAAGGTGGTAAGATCAGTAGGCTTTGCTATGTAAATAGAAATGAGGATAATTAAAACAGATATGGCTATGCTTAAAGCTAGGAAAAAATCAAGTATTACCGCAGGTAAAGGCACTATAATAATAGCTAAAATACAAACCAAAAACCCAACTATAGTAAGGGATTTTGCTTTGATGATAGGGGCTATTACAGGAGCTAAAAAGGGAATGACAAGATCAATAATTTTTCTTTTTGCCATTATTTTTGATTAACAATATCCGCTAGCGTTATTTCATTTAAATGTTCGTCCATTTTCTTTTGCAAACCAAGCAGGACAGGGAACATATGGCATCTTTCGCCTTTATTGTCAGGGCAAACGCCTTGAGAGCATTCAAAAACGCTGACTTGTTTTTTCTCAGCACTATCAACTATTTCTTTGAGAGTATATTCTTTAGGGGTTTTAACTAAAGTAAATCCTCCCTTAGCTCCTTTGTAGGAGTGAAGCAAACCGTCTTTTGCAAGAACTTGCAAAATTTTAGCTAAAAAACTTCTTGAAATATTAAGTTCAAGTGCCATAGTTTCAACATCTTGTGGTTTTTCTTTATCTGAAATATAAATCAATGCAAGCAGGGCATACTCACTAGCTCTAGTAAAAAGCACAATAATTTCCTTTCGATTTTATTTGGATATTAAAAGCAAGATTATATCAAAAAAACCTTACTTGATAGCTTAAAAAATTCCTTATTTGTGTTTTTATTGCTAAAAAACTTTTAACAATTTCAGTTTTGTTTTTGCTTTTTTAAGATATAATCACGGCTTATATTAATACCAATCAGGAGGTCAAAAATGGCTTTGGATTCGGCTAAAAAAGCTGAGATTATCGCTAAATTTGCTAAAAAAGCAGGCGATACAGGATCAACAGAGGTTCAAGTTGCACTTTTAAGTGCAAGGATTGCAGAGCTTACAGAGCATTTGAAAATTTATAAAAAGGATTTTTCTTCTCGCTTGGGACTTTTAAAGCTCGTTGGGCAAAGAAAGAGACTTTTAGCTTATCTTAAAAGAAAAGATTATTCTTCTTATAGCAAACTCATCGCTGAGCTTAATCTAAGAGATAAATAACTCTCAAATCACAGATTTTCTGTGATTTACCCTATATTGAACACAGCATTTTAAATTCTTGGTCTATTTTTTACAAATTTTACCTCATTTAAGACTTTTTTTTGTTTTTCTAAGTTAGAATTTTTGATTTTAAAAGGAAAATCAATGACGGATCTTATCATTTATGTATCAATGGGTATTATCGCTGGTATAAGTTCAGGGCTTTTTGGCATAGGTGGAGGCATGATCATCGTTCCTCTTGCCCTAACATTAGGCATTAGTTCTCATTCAGCTGTTGCACTTTCTGTTGTTCAAATGATTTTTTCCTCTGTTTTTGGCTCTTATATCAACTATAAAAAAAAGAATTTTGACCTTAAAGATGGGCTTTTTGTAGGACTTGGTGGGCTTATTGGGGCTAGTTTTAGCGGACTTGTTCTTAAGCTTTTAAGTGATGTTACTCTCACAGCACTTTTCTTGTGTTTAAGTATAGTTTTTTTCTTAAAATACGCCTTTGATGTAAAAAATGCTGTTCATCAAAGCCAAAGAAGTGAGCTGAGCAAAAAAGTGATCTTAGTGGGTGCTGGAGCGCTTACAGGTGTGTTTGCTATTTCTTTTGGTATAGGTGGAGGACTTTTGATCGCCCCTATTTTAGGATATTTTTTAGGCTATGATAGTAAAAAAGTTGTTCCTCTGTCTTTATTTTTTGTCGTTTTTGCCTCGCTTTCTGGTGCAACTTCTTTCATCATGCAAGGCGTGATTGATAGTTCCATACTTTACAACGGCTCTTTAGTTGGTATAGGCTCGATGATAGGCGTTTTCTTGGGTATTAAGATCATTGAAAAAATGAAAACAACAGCACACCGCAAGGTCTTGCTCTTTGTGTATTTACTCTCTATATCAATGACTGCTTTTGCTTTACTTAGAAAGCTTGGCATTGTAGAGCTTTGATCTTAAATTGACTAAATTTTCATTTTTTTACTCAAAAAGTCTTGACTTAGAGTTGCTCTCATGCTTTATAATTTCAAAATGAAAACAAAATCCATGCGTTTTCTGTCAAAATTTAAAGGAGAAAAAAATGAAAAAAATACTTCTTAAAAGCTTGTTTTTGCTTGCTT
This sequence comes from Campylobacter sp. MIT 99-7217, assembly GCF_006864365.1. Lineage (NCBI taxonomy): Bacteria > Pseudomonadati > Campylobacterota > Epsilonproteobacteria > Campylobacterales > Campylobacteraceae > Campylobacter > Campylobacter sp. MIT 99-7217. The sequence continues at coordinate 684 of NZ_QHLJ01000014.1, read as the reverse complement.
TTATTTTTAGCTCACAAGGCTTTGCTACTTCTTGGAGTAAGGAGGATTTTAAAGATATTGCTAATACAAATAAGCCCTTAACTGTGCTTATCATAGGTGCAAATGGTAGCGTAGCAAAGGAAGTTACAGCTGGTTTTTTAAGTGGAACAAAGGCAAATTTGAAGCTTTTTTTAAGAAAGGCAAGCCGTTTGCAAAATGTCAAAAATAAAAATCCTAGCAGGATTGAGCTAGTTGAGGGCGATGCCACAGATAAAGAGGCTTTAAAAAAAGCTATGCAAGGCGTTGACGCAGTGTATGCAAATTTAGCTGGAAACTTGCCTACTATGGCAAAGGCTATCATCGAGGCTATGAGTGAAACAGGGCTTAAAAGGCTTATTTGGATAAGCTCTTTTGGGGTTTATGAGGGAGAAATTTCTCAAAAAGAATTTAATAAAATAGCAAGTTACAATCCCCCTCACAGAGCTGCTGTAAGGCTCATTGAATCAAGTGATTTGGATTATACTATAATCAGAGCTCAGTGGTTTAGCTGGGCTAATGAGATTGATTATGAGCTTACACAAAAGGGCGAGGCTTTTAAAAACGAAGGCGCTTATATTTCTAGAAAAAGCATAGCTCATTTAGTGATAAAACTTTGCCTTGAGGGTTCAAATTTAAGACAAAGCCTAGGTATAAACAAGCCTTAAA
>NZ_QHLJ01000013.1 GCF_006864365.1 Campylobacter sp. MIT 99-7217 | reverse complement strand
AGCCAATACAAATTTACTTGTGCAAAGTATCAATGATATGGCTGAAAGTATCAAAGAACAAACAGCAGGTATAACTCAAATCAATGAAAGCGTAGCACACATTGAAAGTGTTACCCAAGAAAATGTGAAGATTGCTAATGATTCTTCTGTGATTTCTGATAGTGTTAATACCATAGCTGCAAATATCTTAGCTGATGTGAAGAAAAAGCAGTTTTAAAACTAAAGAGCAAGTTTATCTTGCTCTTTTCAAATCCTTTTTTACTCCCTTATATGATTTTTGTATATACTTTTAGCAAATTTTAACAAAATTTGAGTAAAATCTCTCATTTTTAAACTTAGGAATTATACATGAAAGCAAAGAATTTAATCATAGTCGAATCACCTGCAAAGGCTAGAACCATAGGCAATTTTTTAGGTGATAATTACGAGGTTATAGCCTCAAAGGGTCATATTAGAGATCTTCCAAAAACAAGCTTTGGTATAAAAATTGAAGATGAAAGCTTTAGTCCTGAATACAAGATCACAAGCGATCATACAGCCCTTGTCAAAGAGCTAAAACAAAAGGCAAGCAAGGCTTTGAATATCTTTTTAGCAACTGATGAGGATAGGGAGGGCGAAGCCATTGCTTATCATATCGCTAAGGCTATTGGCAAAGATGAAAATGCCCTGCCTCGCATAGTCTTTCACGAAATCACCAAAGATGCCATAAAAAAGGCTCTTGAAAATCCAAGAAAGCTTGATATAAACTCAGTTAATGCCCAACAAGCTAGGCGTTTGCTTGATCGTATTGTAGGCTACAAGCTAAGTCCTTTGTTAGCTTTAAAGATACAAAGAGGGCTTAGTGCTGGCAGGGTTCAAAGTGCTGCTTTAAAGATCGTAGTTGATAGGGAAAAAGAGATCAAAGCCTTTGTGCCACTTGAGTATTTTACTATAGATATGATCTTTGAAAAGGATTTAGAAGCTGAGCTTGTGGAATTTGATAGCCAAAAAATAGAAAAATTAAGCCTAACCAATAAAGACAGAGCCAAGCTCATCTTAAAAGAGTGTAAGGAGGCTAAATTTGAGGTTAGTGATATTGAAAGCAAACAAAGAAAGATAAGCACTCCGCCTCCTTTTATGACCTCAACCCTTCAGCAAAGTGCTTCTTCAAATTTTGGCTTTAATCCCAAAAAAACCATGATGATAGCCCAAAGGCTTTATGAGGGGGTTAAGACCCATCAAGGAATAATGGGCGTTATTACTTATATGAGAACAGATAGTCTAAATTTAGCCAAAGAAGCGGTTGAAGCTGCAAGAACTTTCATAAAAAAAGAATTTGGAGAAAAATACTTGCCAGCCAAGGCTAAGCTTTATACTTCCAAGGCAAAAGGTGCTCAAGAAGCACATGAGGCTATCCGTCCTACAAATTTAAGCTTTAGCCCAGAAATTGCAACTAAGTTTTTAGAAAAGGACGAATTAAAATTATACACCCTCATTTACAACCGCTTTTTAGCTTGCCAGATGAATGATGCTCTTTCTCAAAGTGAGGCTATCTTTGTAAAGGGTGGCAAGGCTTTGTTTAAGATAAGTGGGCGAAAGATCATTTTTGATGGTTTTTATAAAATTTATGGGGAAAAGGATAAGGATAAGATCTTGCCTGAGCTTAGTTTAAAACAAAGCTTAGCCGTGCAAAGCCTTGATCTGAGTTCAAATTTCACAGAGCCACCTCCAAGATACAGCGAAGCAGGGCTGGTAAAAAAGCTTGAAAGCTTAGGAATAGGGCGTCCATCAACCTATGCTCCTACCATTTCTATACTCACAAGCAGAGATTATGTAAAAATAGAAAAAAAACAGCTCATACCAAGCGAGGTAGCCTTTAGCGTGATTGAGCTTTTGGAAAAAAACTTCGCTGATATAGTTGATGCTGAATTTAGCTCAAAGCTTGAGGATACCCTTGATAAGATAGCTGAAAATAAGGCTGATTGGCAAGAAACACTGAAGGATTTTTACTTTCCCTTTATGAGAAAGATAGAAGCTGGCAAAAAAAATATAGCCTCGCAAAAAACCGTCGTTAAGCTTGAAGAAAAATGCCCTGAATGTGGGGGCGAGCTTGGCATAAGAAAGGGGCGATATGGGGAATTTGTAGCTTGTTTAAATTTCCCAAAATGCAGATATTCAAGAGCTTTAACAGAGCAAAAAGAGGCTAAAAAGATAAATACTATAGGCTTAACTTGTCCGCTTTGTAAGGAAGGGGAAGTGGTTGAACGCTTTTCAAAAAGGGGTAAATTTTATGGTTGTAGTGCCTATCCAAAATGTAATTTTATAAGCAATTTAAGGCCTGTTGATGAGGACTGTCCTGAGTGTAAATCATATCTAGTGCTAAAAGAGCTTAAAAAAGGCACTTTTTTAGAATGCCCTAAGTGTAAATTTAAAAAAGAACTTGAAAAAAATGATTAAAATGCTAAATTTAGCTTTAAAATGAGAGTTTAAAAAATGCAAAAGACAAATTTAGCCTGGGCTTTGGTGATTTTTGGTGGTATTGTTGAGTGCTTTTGGGTAAGTGGGCTTAAATACGCCAATAGCTTTGCCTTATATATTTTTACCGGACTTGGTATATTGATTTCTTTTTGTTGTATGCTTTATGCGATGAAAAGGATAGAAGTAAGTGTTGCTTATGCTGTTTTTGTGGGCATTGGAACGGCTGGAGTTGTTTTAAGTGAAATTTTCTTTTTTCATGAGCCTTTTTCTTTGCTTAAGGTGATCCTTATCGCTGTTTTGCTTTTTGGAGTTATCGGACTTAAATTTACAAGTAAAGAATACGATGATGACTTTGTGAAAGAAGTTTCTAAGGATTTAGGACTTGATGAGTTAGAACAAACAAGGACTGATCGATGAGCTGGCTCTTTTTGTTTATCGCTGGACTTATGGAAATCGTGGGCATTATAGCCATGAAAAAGCTTGTAAGCACAGGCAAAAAGATCTTTTTGCTCGCCATAGCAGTGCAGTTTATGCTAAGCTTTGGCTTTTTATCCTTAGCTATGCAAGGCATTTCTATGGGGACAGCTTATGCGGTTTGGACAGGTATAGGTGCTGCTGGAGGCGTCATTGTAGGAGTGATATTTTTTAAAGAACAAACGAGCTTTTTTAAATTTTTCTTTCTTTTTCTTGTCATTTTTTCTAGTGTTGGACTTAAATTTTTGTCTTGAAAGACGATGTGCAAAAAATGGCATTTTTATTTCAAATTTATATAAAATTTAATAAAATTGCAAGCAATAAAAACAATTAAGGAAGAAAAATGAGAGTATCGAGTAGGTTAACCCTGCTTGGATCTTTGTTGATCGCTACAATGCTTGTTGCTATAGCTATTTTGTCTTATCAGCAATCAAAAGATGATATCAACAAATATCTTAACGAAATCCAAACAAAGACCATGAACGATGTTATCTTAAATTTTAATATCCAAACAGCCCAAAAGCATAATCAAGTTTTGATTTTGGCTGATGAGTTAAGCAAGCGTGATGATATCGATCATGAAGATGTTATGAATCAAGTCAAGCTTATCTTAAAAACAGGCGGTTTTGATATAGTGTATTTTGGTATAGAAGAAACAGGAGAAAATATCCAATCAGATGGTCGAATCCTTTCTCTTGCTAAGGATAATTATGACACAAAAAATCGTCCTTGGTATGTCAAAGCAAAAACAGAAAATAGACTTGTTGCCACCGAACCTTATCTTTTTGAAGCAACCGGGAAAATAGGCATCACCTATGCAGCACCTGTGTATAAAAATGGACGATTTATAGGGGTGGTTGGTGCTGATATGGATCTTGGAAATTTCTCAAAAGAGGTCTTATCAATGGGAAATAGCACAGATACTTATACTGCTGTTTATAGTCCTGATGGGGTTATAATGTTTCATAGCGATGTTTCAAGAATGCTTAAATCAAATACCTTAAGTTCAAACATAGCAGCCACTTTAAAGGCAAATCCAGAACTTTTAGATCCAGCTGATGAAACAGATGATGTGTTTTTTGCTAATGATGATCAAGGACAAGCTCAAGCTGTGATCTGTGGACCAAGCAATAATCCAGATTACATAGTTTGTAGCGTTACTGCAAATTCAGTTTATCAAGATCCTTTAAACAGAAGCTTGATACAACAAATCATCTTAGGACTTTCTTTAATGGTCGTTGCAACCATACTCTTTAAGGTGATCATCACTAAAACTTTGGGTTCTTTAAATCTTGTATCGACAGGTTTAAACAGCTTTTTTGATTTTCTTAACCATAAGTCTCAAAGTGTTTCTAAGATCAATATCAAAACTCGTGATGAATTTGGACAAATGGCGCTAGCTATCAATGAAAATATAGAAAGAACGCAAAAAAATGTCGAACAAGATAACGCTCTTGTAAAGGACGCCTTAGTCGCTATCAATGCTGCTAAAGATGGTTCTGCTACAAAGAGAATTTCCCTTAAAGGAAGCAATCCAAGCTTAAATCAGCTCAAAGACTCTGTTAACGAGCTTTTAGAACTTCTTTGCACAGCCATAGGTAAAGATTTGCACGAGATTAACCGCGTATTTGATAGCTATACTAGACTTGATTTTAGCACCTCGATAAACAACCCGACCGGACAGGTTGATAAGGTTACTAATGCTTTAGGCGAAGAAATACGAAAAATGCTACAAACTTCTTCAGGCTTTGCTCAAAATTTAGAGTCTAAGTCAAAAGAACTAGAAGAGGCGGTGCAAAATTTAGCACAATCAGCTAATACCCAAGCAAATTCCCTTGAACAAACAGCAGCCGCAGTAGAGCAAATCACAAGTTCTATGCAAAGTGTTACAAGTAGAACAAGTGAGGTTATTGCTCAAAGTGAGGACATTAAAAATGTCATTGGTATCATTAGAGATATAGCCGATCAAACAAACCTACTTGCTCTTAATGCTGCCATTGAAGCTGCAAGAGCTGGAGAGCATGGACGAGGCTTTGCCGTTGTTGCTGATGAGGTTAGAAAGCTTGCTGAAAGAACGCAAAAATCCTTAAGCGAGATCGAAGCTAATACAAATATCCTTGTACAAAGCATTAATGATATGGCTGAAAGCATCAAAGAACAAACTATGGGCATTAGTCAAATTAATGATTCTATCTCTCAGCTTGAAAATACTACACAAACCAATGTTCAAATCGCCAATCGCTCAAAAGAAATCAGTAGTGCAGTTGATTTGGTTGCAACTGAAATTCTAGAAGATGTCAATAAAAAGAAATTCTAAATTTATCCTAACCTATTTTTATAGGTTAGGGCTTTTCATTATCCCTTAGTTTTTCTCGTTTTCTTTGTTTAAAATATTGTTCCCTCTTTCAGTTTGAATTTTTTAAATTTATGATAGAATTTAGCTCTATTTGACTAATACAAAGGGAAAATACTATGCAGGAGCGTTTGCGTATAGCCATACAAAAATCAGGTCGTTTGAGCAAGGATTGTCTCACGCTTTTAAACGAATGCGGGGTTAAAATGCATATCTACGAGCAAAGCCTCATCGCCTGTGCTACAAATTTACCCATAGATCTTTTAAGGGTGCGTGATGATGACATTCCGGGGCTTATATTTGACGGCGTAGTGGATCTTGGCATAGTGGGTGAAAATGTGCTTGAAGAAAATGCCCTTGAGCGAAAGGCAAGTGGCGAGGAAGCTAGCTTTGAAGTGCTTAAAAAGCTTGATTTTGGCTCATGCAGACTTAGCCTTGCCTTGCCCATAGATACTGAGTATAAGGGACTTGAAAGCTTTGAGGGACTTAGGATCGCTACTTCTTATCCTCAGCTTTTAAAAAAATTTATGAAAGAAAAGGGTATAAGTTATAAAACTTGCATGCTCACAGGCTCTGTTGAGGTAGCTCCTAGGGCAAATTTAGCTGATGGCATTTGTGATTTGGTCTCAAGCGGGGCTACCTTGCAGGCAAATTCGCTTAAAGAAGTAGAGACTATCTACACTTCAAAGGCTTGTTTGATCCAAAAAAAAGAGCCTTTAAGCGAAGAAAAACAAGCCCTTGTGGATAAGCTTTTGCTTCGTATCACAGGGCTTATGCAAGCAAGAGAAAGCAAATATATCATGCTTCATGCTCCAAAAAACAAGCTTGAAAAGATCACTTTTTTACTTCCTGGTCTTGAAAAAGCGACCATTTTACCTTTGGCAAATGATGATGAAAAGGTGGCTTTGCACATGGTAAGCAAGGAAAATTTGTTTTGGGAAACTATGGAAGCTCTTAAAAATGAAGGTGCAAGCTCGATCTTGGTACTACCTATAGAAAAAATGTTAAATTAGGATAAAAAATGCAAATTGTAGTTTTTGATAAGTTAAATGAAGAGGAAAAAAAAGAGGCATTAAAACGCCCTGCTATAAAGCTTGGTGCTGAACTTTCAGCCACAGTTTCAAAGATCATTAAAGAAGTTAGGGAGTTAGGCGATGCTTCTTTGATAAGGCAGGCTAAAGAATTTGATAAGGTCGATATTGGCTCGGTAAAACTTGATTCAAAGCTCATTAAAAAAGCTTCAAAAGAAGTTTCCAAAGAGCTTAAAAAAGCCATAAAAATAGCCTATGAAAACATATATAAATTCCACGAAGCTCAAATTTTTGAGCCTATCAAGGTTCAAACCCTAAAGGGTGTAAAATGCGAGCTTATAAGCCGTGCTATCGAAAAAGTGGGTCTTTATATACCAGGAGGCTCAGCACCGCTTTTTTCTACTACCCTAATGCTAGCAATTCCAGCTAAAATAGCAGGGTGCAAAAAAATCGTCCTAGCAAGCCCAGCAAAGATAAATCCAGCCATTTTATACGCTGCAACTTTATGTGGGGTAAGTGAAATTTATCAAATGGGAGGAGCTGGAGCTATCGCAGCTCTTGCTTATGGCACACAAAGCGTTTGCAAGGTGGATAAAATTTTTGGACCAGGAAACGCTTTTGTAACCGAGGCAAAAAGGCAGGTGAGTGCTGATTTTGAAGGAGCTGCTATAGATATGCAAGCAGGACCTAGTGAGGTTTTGGTTATTGCTGATGAGTTTGCAAGGGCTGATTTTGTGGCAAGTGATTTGCTTTCCCAAGCAGAACATGGAGCAGATTCTCAGGTCATTTTACTTTGTCTTAGCAAAGATTTTGCAAAAGAGGTTTCAAAAGAGGTTCAAATTCAGCTTCAAAGCTTGCCACGCAAAGAAATCGCCTCAAAAGCCATAGAAAACTCTCGCATTATCGTCGCTAAAAATTTAAAAGAAGCGGTTGAAATTTCAAATTTGTATGCACCAGAGCATTTGATTATCCAAACCAAGAAGCCAAGAACGCTTTTAAAGGACATTCAAAATGCTGGCTCTATCTTTTTGGGTGCGTATTCGCCTGAGTCAATGGGCGATTATGCAAGTGGGACAAATCATGTTTTGCCAACTTATGCTCTTACTAAAACACATTCAAGCCTAAATTTAAGCGATTTTACTAAGAAAATGACCGTGCAAGAGCTAAGCTTAACAGGCTTTAAAAAGCTTGCCCCTGTGGTTGAAACGCTTGCCAAAGCCGAGCTTTTAGATGCCCACAAAAAGGCAGTTAGCCTAAGGCTTGAAAGTCTAAAATGAGTAAAATTTTATTTATAGATAGAGACGGCACGCTCATAGAAGAGCCAAAGGATAATTTACAAGTTGATAGCCTCGAAAAACTTTGCTTTATAAAAGGAGCGATTGAAGCTTTAATAAGGCTTAAAAATTTTGGCTTTAAATTTGTGCTTATTAGCAATCAAGACGGACTTGGAACTGATAGTTTTCCTAAAGAAAGCTTTGAAAAGCCACATTTTAAAATGCTTGAACTTTTAAAAAGCTGCGGTATAGAATTTCAAGATATTTTTATTTGCCCTCATTTTGAAGATGAAAATTGTGAGTGCAGGAAGCCAAAGACCGCACTTTTAAGCGATTATATTAAATTTAAGCTCTTTGATAAGCAGCAAAGCTTTGTCATAGGAGATAGGGATACAGACATGCTTTTAGCTTCGAATTTGGGCGTTCGTGGGCTCAAAGTTGGTGAACTTAATTGGGATCAAATCCTTAATGAAATTTTAAGCACTTTTAGAGTGGCTAGGGTTCAAAGAAAGACCAAAGAAACGGATATTTTTGTCCGTGTAAAGCTAAATGGAGGAGCAAATAAGATAGATACTAAAATAGGCTTTTTTGATCATATGCTAGAACAAATTGCCGTTCATTCAGGAATAGGGCTTGAGCTAAGTTGCAAGGGGGATTTGCACATTGATGAGCATCACAGCGTAGAAGATAGTGCTCTTGCCTTAGGAGAGGCGATAAAAAGGGCTTTAGGGGACAAAATAGGCATTAAAAGATATGGCTTTTGCTTGCCAATGGATGAATGCTTGGCAAGCTGTGCTATCGATTTTTGCAACCGCCCACACCTAGTTTTTAAGGCTAAATTTAAGAAAAAAAAGCTTGGAAAATTAAGCACCGAGATGATAGAGCATTTTTTTTATTCACTTGCTTATTCTATGGGTGCAAGCCTACATTTAAAGGTTAAGGGCAAAAACGATCATCACAAAGCAGAAGCACTTTTTAAAGCCTTTGCAAAGGCTTTAAAAGAAGCAGTAAAGATAGAAAGCGAAAGCCTAGCTAGCTCTAAGGGCGTGATATGAAATATGAGCTTTTTGAAAAAAAATTAAATGATAGGGTTTTTACTCAGGATTTAAACTATGAAATTTTACTTACTGTGCTTAAAAATCCAAAAAGATATATAGGACTTTTTAGGATTACGAACGCTAAAACTAAGCTTATACAAAATTTAACTCAAAGCTGTGAGATTAAATTTGGAAATTTTATAGAAGACATTTTAAGCGAATATATAAACTCGATGAATTATGAAAGCTTAGATAAAAATATAGGGCTTGATGAAGAAGGTAACAAGCTTAGTGCTGATCAGGTTTTCAAAGATCAAAGCCAAGTTTATTTGATAGAACAAAAGATAAGAGATGATCATGATAGCACTAAAAAAAGAGGTCAATATGCAAATTTGATTAAAAAGATAAGACTTTTAAAACAAAAATTTCCCTCTCAAAAAATTAAGGCTTGTATGTGGTTTTGTGATGATAGTTTAAAAAAAAATAAAAAATATTACGAAGAGCAAATCAGCAATAACACAGATCTGCAAGTTGAAATTTCTATTTTCTATGGAAAAGATCTTTTTGAAATTTTATTTAAGAGAATGGATATTTGGCAAGAACTTATTTCTCATTTAAGGACAAATAAAGAAAAAAGAAGCAAAGAAATTTTAAGTGTGCCTGACTTTGATACTAGCCTTGAAATAAAAGAAGCCTTATTAAAAATAAAGCAAGATTATCCTAGGCTTATCAAAAGTTTGCTTTCCTCAAAAGCTGAATTTGTGGAGCTAAGAAGAGAGCTTTTTCCTACAGCTTTAAATTTAAAGGAGCTTTAATGCAAAAGGATATCATTTTGCAAGGAGATTGCTTAGAGCTTTTAAAGCAAATTCCTAGTAAAAGCGTTGATTTAATCTTTGCTGATCCTCCTTATTTTATGCAAACACAAGGGGAGCTTTTAAGGGCAAGTGGGGAGCTTTTTAAGGGCGTTGATGATGAGTGGGATAAGTTTGAAAATTTCTCTCATTATGATGAGTTTTGTAAAATTTGGCTTAGCGAGTGTAAAAGAGTGCTTAAAGATAGTGGGACGATTTGGGTTATAGGCTCTTTTCAAAATATCTTTAGACTTGGCTTTTTAATGCAAAATTTGGGCTTTTGGATTTTGGGCGATATTATTTGGAATAAAACAAATCCTGTGCCAAATTTTAAAGGAACTAGATTTTGCAATGCTCACGAAACTCTTATTTGGTGTTCTAAAAGTAAAAACGCAAGATACACTTTTAACTACAAAACAATGAAATTCTTAAATGAGGGCAAACAAGAAAAAAGCGTGTGGAATATAGGGCTTTGTATAGGAAATGAGAGATTGAAAGGAAGCGATGGTAAAAAGCTTCACAACACCCAAAAACCAGAAGCCTTGCTTGAAAAAATCATACTTTCAAGCACTAAAGAGGGGGATTTAATCTTAGATCCCTTTTTTGGCACAGGCACAACAGGAGCTGTAGCTAAAAAGCTTGGTAGACATTTTTTAGGCATAGAAGAAAATGAGCTTTATATAAAAGTGGCAAATTCAAGAATAAGACAGGTAAATCCCATAAGTAATGCAATCACTAAGGGAGAACTTGAGAAAAAACCTCCAAAAGTAAGCTTAAAAGAGCTTTTAAATTTAGGCTTTTTAGAACAAAATCAAAAATTTTATGATAAAAATAAAAATTATGTTTGTTCTTTACGAGATGATAAGGTAAGCGATGATAATGAACTTTTAAGCATTCATAAAATGGCAGCAAAAAAGCTTGGAAAGGAAAATCACAACGGCTGGAATTATTTTTATATCTTTAAAAACGACAAATTCATAAGCCTTGATTCCTTAAGATATGAATATGAAAGGATAATAAATGAAACTAGCCATCATTGATACAGCTTGTGCAAATCTTGCCTCTTTAAGCTTTGCTCTTAAACGCCTTGGCTTTGAAAGCGTGATTAGCGATGATATAAAGGAACTTGAAAAGGCTGACAAGCTCTTTTTACCAGGAGTTGGCACGGCTTACAAGGCTATGTTAAATTTAGAGCAAAAAAAACTTGTGGAATTTATCAAAAACACGAAAAAGCCCTTGCTTGGAATTTGCCTTGGTATGCAAATTTTAGGCGAGTTTTCCCAGGAATTAAATCAAAAAACCCTAGGCATAATGCCCTTTGAGACTGTGAAATTTAGCCAAAAAGAGGGATTTTCTCTGCCTCACATGGGCTGGAATGATATTTCTAGCTCTCATCCTCTTTTTAAGGGGCTTAACGGGGCTTTTTTTTATTTTGTTCATAGTTATTGCGTAAAGCAAAGTGATCATAAAATCGCAAGTTGTGAATATAGCGAGGATTTCGTCGCAGCCCTTGCTAAAAATAATTTTTACGGCGTGCAGTTTCACCCTGAAAGAAGTGGGGAAGCTGGAGAGCTTTTGCTTAAAAATTTCACTGAACTTTAAAGGATAAAAATGCTAGAAACAAAGCTCATTCCAGCACTTGATTTGATAAATGGCAAGGTAGTAAGGCTTTTTAAGGGGGCTTATGAGGATCAAAAAATTTATGAGTTTGAGCCCTTGGCTAAATTTAAAGAGTATGAAAAAGCAGGGGCAAAATGGCTTCATTTGGTCGATCTTAGTGGGGCAAAAGAGCCAGAAAAAAGGCAAAATGAGCTGATAAAGAAGCTTTGCTCTAAGGTAAGCGTAAATTTACAAGTGGGTGGCGGCATTAGAAGTAAAGAAGATATAAAAGCTCTTTTAAATGCTGGGGCAAAACGCGTTGTCATAGGCTCTTTGGCTCTTAGGGATAAGGAGTTTACTAAGGAGCTTTTAAAGGAATTTGGTTCCGGTCAAATCACGCTCGCCCTTGATGTTATCCCAAAAAAAAATAAATATTTTGTAGCCACTAATGCTTGGCAAGAAAGAAGCGATACTACTCTTTTTGAGCTGCTTGAATTTTATGCAAAGGCTGGATTAAAACACCTTTTGTGCACGGATATTTCAAAAGATGGCACGCTAAGTGGGGCAAATGTGCGACTTTACACGCTCATTCATGAGATCTTTGCAGGCATTTGTATCCAAGCAAGTGGGGGCGTAAATAGCCTTGAGGATTTGAAAGCCTTAAAGGGAAGTTGTAGCGGGATTATCGTTGGTAAGGCCCTGCTAGACGGAGTTTTTAGTGCTAAGGAAGGGGTTGAATGCTTACAAAAAGAATAATTGCTTGTTTAGATGTAAAGGATAACCGCGTTGTAAAGGGCGTGAAATTTCAAAATCATAAGGATATGGGCGATATAGTAGAGCTTGCTAAGTTTTATTCGCAAAATGGCATTGATGAGCTTGTTTTTTATGATATAAGTGCAAGTGTGAAAAAAGAGCGTATTTCAAGGGCTTGGGTTAGTAAGGTCGCATGTGAGATTAGCATTCCTTTTTGCGTGGCTGGTGGCATTAAAAGCGAAGATGACGCACGCGAGCTTTTGGCAAGTGGGGCGGATAAGATTTCTATTAATAGCCCAGCCTTGCAAAATCCTTCTTTGATCGAAAGCCTAGCTAAAAGCTTTGGGGTGCAATGCGTGGTTGTTGGCATTGACAGCTTTAAAGATGAAAGTGGGAGGTTAAAGGTCTATCAATTCACAGGCGATAGCAAGACCTCGGCTCATAGTGGTAAATTCACGCTTGAGTGGGTCAAAGAGGTGCAAGAAAGAGGGGCTGGTGAAATAGTGCTAAATATGATGAATAATGACGGGGTTAAAAAAGGCTATGATTTAGAGCAATTAAAAGCTGTGAGAAAGCTTTGCAAGATCCCCCTTGTAGCAAGTGGAGGAGCTGGGACTAAAAAGCATTTTTTAGAAGCTTTTAATATAGGAGTTGATGCATGCTTAGCTGCTTCCATTTTTCATCAAAGGATTTTGGATATTAAAGAACTTAAGCTTTTTTTAAAGGAAAATGGCTTAAATGTGAGGCTTTGAGGCTGTTTAAAACTAGCTAAATGAAGTAAAATTAGTTTAAATTTAAAAAACTAAGCCCAGCTAAACACAGAAAAAGCTTAAATTTAGTGCTTTTTTCTTGTGCTTTAAAATGCTTCTTTAAATTTAAACTTTTTTAAAAATTTATTAAGGAAAGACAGTGTTAGAAAAGATAAATTTAGAAGAATTAATAAGAGAAATCAACTGGCAAAAGGTAGATAAGCTTCTGCCTGTCATCGTGCAAGATATAAGAAGTAGCGAGGTCTTAATGCTTGGCTATATGAATGAGGAGGCTTTAAGGGCTAGTTTTGAAAAAAAACGCGTGGTTTTTTACTCACGCACTAAAAAAAGGCTTTGGCTTAAGGGCGAGGAAAGTGGGAATTTCTTGGATATCGTAAATTTAGGGCTTGACTGCGATAAAGATAGCCTTTTGATTTTGGCAAAGCCTTGTGGTGTTACTTGTCATACAGGGACGATTTCATGCTTTGAGGAGGTGTCAAAAGAGGCTGATTTTGTCTTTTTAGCAAGACTAGCTAGGCTTATAAATGAGCGTAAAAATGCAGATGAAAGCACTTCTTACACTGCAAAGCTTTTTAAAAGTGGCACTAAAAGAATAGCACAAAAAGTAGGAGAAGAAGGCGTTGAAACAGCCCTAGCAGCTTGCGTGAGGGATAAATTTGAGCTTGCAAATGAGGCGGCTGATTTGCTTTATCATTTAGAAGTTTTGCTTGCGGATTTAGATCTAAGCTTAAATGATGTCATTGCTGTGTTAAAGCAACGCAATCATTAAAATATATTTAATGTATTTTTAAAATTCAAATTTTGTATTTTTTTGATAATAACTTTTATATAAATAGCTTTTTATGTAAAAGTTTTATCTTCATGATAAGTATTTCTTAAATTTTTTATATAGCTTGTTATATAGGCTAATTTTACTTATAATTTTTGTATTAAATTTCTAATTTTTATTTTTTAATTATGAATATATTTTTATAATTACTTTCAAAATAAATTAAGTTTGTTTATATTATAATAACAATTATTAAAATATTTGTCTTAAGGAAACGATAATGTCAGTTTTAGTCATAGGTGCAGATGAAATCACTCCTATTAAAGCGGTTTTACATGATTTGGGTGCTAAAAAAGTCGAACATTGGGATGCAAGAAATGAAAATAGAGTTAATCGCAAGCCCATACCACAAGATACCAAATGCGTTGTGATGCTAACAAGCTTTTTAAATCACAATACAATGAAAAAGATTAAAGGCGAAGCTAAGAAAAGAAATATCCCCTTAGTTTGTGCTAAAAGAAGTGTGAGTTGCGTGTATTCTGAGTATTGTAAGGTGTTTAATTTATCAAAAAATTTTTCTTGCGAAGGTTCGGGCAAATAAATTTTTAAGGATTTTTATTAATATCTTTATGTTAAAATTAGGACTTTCTATTCTTATTTTTAAGGATAGACACGCAAATGATTTCAATAAAAAGGAGATTTTATGTCAGTAGCAGTAGTTTATGGAAGTGCTATGGGCAACACAGAAGGTGCGGCAAATACGATTGCTGAAAAACTAGGCATTAGCGAAGTTTTAAATGTTGCAGATGTTGATGCAGATAAGTTAAACTCATATGATAAGCTTATTTGTGGTACTTCGACTTGGGGAAGTGGAGATTTGCAAGATGATTGGGATGCGTTTGATTTTTCTGGTTTAAAACTTAGCGGAAAAACTGTAGCTGTTTTTGGTATGGGAGATAGCCAAAGTTATTCTGATAGTTATTGCTCTGGAATGGGTAAATTAGCCGAAAAACTAAAAGAAGCAGGAGCTACTTTAGTGGGCGAAATCTCAACCGATGGATATGAATACGAAGAAAGCGAAGCTGTAGTTGATGGTAAATTTATAGGCTTAGCACTTGACAACGACAACCAAGAAGATCAAACTGAAAGCAGAATTGATGCCTGGGTAGCTCAAATCAAACCTCAATTTTCTTAAATTTATGAAGTTTGCTTTTTAGCAAACTTCAATTTCTTTCATCTCTTTTTATCTTTTCATTGAACATTTGGATTAAAGTTTTGTATGCTTTCAAGTACTGATTTTTGAGCATTTTCATCAGTTATATCAACCTTGTAATAAATTTCAACTCGGTTATTTTCTAAAGAACTTGCATCGCCATTGATAGGCTCATTTAAACCATAGCTTTTGAGGCTGATATTTTTCACATCGACACCTTTTTCTATAAAAAATTTTCCTACAGCTTCAGCCCTTTGAAAAGCAAGTTCATAGCTTCTTAGAGCTGAGTCGCTATTATCTGTAAAACCTCTTATTTCTATTTGAACTTGTGGAGGAAGTTGCATAGAAAAATCAGCCATGTATTTTAAAAAATCTTGAATATCAGCAGTAGCTATTTCCGCACTACCTCTTGCAAACTGCACTTTTGCAGGAAGATTTAAGGCAACTTGATTTTCATTTTGATCCAAAGCAGCTTTTAGCTTTCTGATCGTTTCTTGCTGAGTCATAGTAAGAGACTTTAGAGCATCAATTTGATCTTGAGGTGTTGTGGTTGCACCCTTGTGTTGTTGTTGGTTTGCACTTTCTTGTTCCGTTGTTTGAGTTACGGTATAATCAAAAATTTTGATAAATTCGGTTTTTAAAGCCTCTGTTTTTGCAGGATTACTTTCGCTAATCGCCCAAAGTGCGATAAAAAGCGCCAAAAGTAAGCTTAAAAAGTCTGCATAAGGCACAGCCCATTTTTCACCTGCTGGGCATTCTGGACATTTGTGTTTTGCCATTTTCTTACTCTCTTATTTATCAAATTGCGAAATTTTTGTATCACCATGTCCTAAGAAGTTAAAAAGCTTAGCTTCTAAATCTCTAGGATTAGCACCCTCAGCTATACCCTTTATAGCTTCTGTGATTACTCTTTGTTCTTTGACATACTCCATACCATTAGCCTTCATTTTATTTCCCCAAGGTGCAAAAAGTGCGTATGCACCAAAGATGCCTGTAACCGTAGCCGTAAATGCACCGGCAATACCAGCAGCCATAGCTTGAGGATCATCAAGAAGTTGGAGTGCAAGCATAAGCCCCATAACCGCTCCAACAAGCCCCATAGTAGGACAAGTTTCCCCAAAACGAATCCAATACTCAGCACATTCTTTATAATACTCTTCAAGTTCTTCGGTTTGAATTTCCATACTTTCATGTATCTCATCAAAACTTTTTCCATCAACAAGCATCATTAAAGCATTTCTTAAGAATTCATTGTCGATCTCATTTGTTTTTGATTCAAGTGCTAAAAGTCCATCTCTTCTTGCAATAACAGCAAATTCAACAAGCTGAGCTATGGTTTCAGGAAGATTAACCTTTGCTCCTTTAAAGACGATACCAAGTTCTTTATAAGCTGCTTTTACGATCTTTTTGTGTGTTGCTGTCATAGCACAAAATCCAGCCGTTGGCATCACGATAAGAAAAGATGAAAGGTGAAGAACATGCAAAGGGTTTCCACCCTCTAAAATATCACCTACTGAAATACTTGTTACCGCCAATACCATTCCTAATATGGTCGTTAAATCCATTTAATATTTCTCCTTATTTTAACTCGCCCCAATTTTTAGCGATACTCGATGAAGTTTTTAAATTTACTTTTAATTTTACTATATTTTCCATAATATCACTAGCTTTTTTTGCAAAATTTTCGCATAATTCATCTTTGACTTCAAAAATCAGCTCATCATGAATTTGCAAAATCAACCTTTTTTCATCGTCCAAAAGCTTTGCTATCTCAAGACTTGCAAGCTTTATCACATCAGAAGCTGAGCCTTGCAAGATAGAATTTACACTTTCTCTTTCATAAGCAGCACTCATCATCGCACTTGCATTTTCAAAGTCAAAATACCTTTTTCGTCCAAGCAAGGTCTTGATAAAGCCGTTTTTTCTAGCCTCGATTTTGACATTTTCAAAATAACTTTTTATGCTCGTGAAATTTTCAAAATACTTTTCGATATATTCTTTTGCAAGTTTTGCTTCGATATTTAAATTCTTGCTTAAAGTTTTATAGCCCATTCCATAAATAAGCCCAAAATTTATGCTTTTGGCTATGCTTCTTGTTTCGTAATTGCTTTGTCCAAATATCATCACAGCCGTTCTTGCATGAATATCCTCATCATTTGCAAAAGCACTGATAAGCTTTTCATCTTCGCTAAAATGAGCAAGCATTCTAAGCTCGATTTGAGAGTAATCAAGAGAGATAAAACTAAAGCCTTTTTTGGCTATAAAGCAGGATTTATAGTCTTTTGCGTATTGTCCGTGTGCGGGGATATTTTGTAAATTTGGATCTTTTGATGAGAGGCGTCCTGTGGCTGTTCCTGTTTGTAAAAAGCTTGAGTAAATCCTTGAATTTTCATCATTTAAAGCCAAATTTAAAAGTGGCTCGCAATATGTTGAATAAAGCTTTGCAAGCTCTCTATAAGCTAAAAGCTTAGCAATGATAGCGTGCTCATCTTTAAGTTCATTTAGCACCTTTTCATCGGTTGAAAAAGTGCCGTTTTTGCCCTTTTTTCCACTTGGTAAGCCAAGTTTGACAAAGAGTATATCACTTACTTGTTTTGGCGAGTTTATGTTAAATCTCTCCCCAGCAAGCTCGTAAATTTCTTCACTCAGTGCTTTTATATCCACGCTAAATTTTTGCATAAGTTTGCTCAAAAGCTCAGTATCAAGCTTTAAGCCGTTATTTTCAAGCATTAAAATGACTTTTATAAATGGAAATTCCACATCTTTAGCAAGATCAAGTAAGGGTTTTTCTAAATTTTGTAAAAAATAAAGATAAAATTTAAGCGTTATAAAAGCATCTTCACTAGCATATAGGGCAGCCTTTGAAAGATCCACACTTGCAAAGGTTTCGCCCTTTTTTACCAAACTTTCAAAGTGCAAGGTTTCATAATCAAAAAGCCTCTTAGCCAAATCGTCCATATTTACGCGACTTGATGGGTTTTTAAGCCAAGCTAAGATCATCGTATCAGCATAGTTTTGCGGTAAATTTAAGCCAAAATTGTTTTTGATGATTTCAAAATCATATTTGAGATTATGCCCCACGACAAAGGCTTGATAGATCAAAGTTATAGCCTTTTTTGCCACCTCAAAAGAAATTTGTTTTGGCACACCTAAATAATCATGATTTATCGGCACATAAAAGGCTTTTTCTTCATTCATACAAAAGCTAAAACCAACGATTTTTGCATGCTTGGTATCAAGTCCTGTGGTTTCAGTATCAAAGGCGATGATCGTTTCTTTATCAAGTCCTTGTAAAAGCGAAAAAAGCTCGTTTTCATCGGTGATAAGTTTTGCTTGGAAGCCTAAATTTTTATCCTTATTTTGAGGATTGCTCCGCAATTTTTTAAGCACTAAATTTAGCTCATATTCTTGTAAGATATCAACGACTTTTAAAAGCGGCTCTTCTTCCTTAAATTCAGCCCCAACAAGTAAATTTGAAACATCAAGCTTATCATATAAACTTGCAAGCTTTTTGCTCAAAAAGGCATTTTCCTTGCCCTCTAAAAGCAAGTTTTTACTGCGTTCATTGCGAACCAGGGTTAAATTTTCATAAATGCTTTCTAAATTTCCAAACTCATCAAGCAAGGTTTTTGCACCCTTTGCACCTATGCCTTTGACTCCGGGGATATTATCAGCACTATCTCCGCAAAGAGCTAAGAAATCTCTGATTTGTGAGGGTTTTACCCCGTATTTTTCAAGGCAGGCTGCTTCGTTATAATCATTTTTTGAAATAGGGCTATAAATACTTACCTTATCATCTTTTATAAGCTGGTAAAGATCTTTATCTTGGGTGATGATACGCACAAAAATGTCCTTGTCTTCACATTCTCGCACTATAGAAGCGATGATATCATCAGCCTCGTAGCCCTCAAAAGATGAGGATTTAAAGCCCATTTTTTCTATCATTTGTATGCACACAGGGATTTGTTCTAAAAGTTCAGGCGGTGGGGGAATGCGGTTGATTTTGTAATTAGGATCAATTTCGCTGCGAAAGGTCTTGCCCTTGCTATCAAGAGCAAAGATTAAAAAATCACTTTTGTATTCATTTTTCAAACTATAAATAAAATTAGCAAAGCCAGAAACCATGCTACTTGGCTTTCCTGTGCTTGTTTTTAAGCCCTTTAGAGCATAAAAAAGCCTGAAGAAAAAGCCAAAGGTATCGATGATCGTTAGGGTTTTCAAACCTTTTTCCTTTTTTTGAAATAAACAAGGATTATAACAAATTTAGCTTGAATTCTTTTTATAAATTTCTTTCTATGCAAAATAAAGTGCAGAAAAAATCAAAACCAAGTATCTAAAAATCTTGCCCAAGGCGATGAAAAAAGTAGCTTTTAAAAAGGAATATTTACTCAGCCCAAGCCCTAAAACAAATATATCTCCCACCAAGGGCAAAAAGCTTAAAAAAGCATAAAAACAACCAAATTTTTTAAAATTTGCATTCATTTTTGAAAGTTTTTGTAAAGGCTTTGAAAAGTATTTTTCAAGTATCAAACTCTTACCAAAAAAGGCTAAAGCATAGGTGCTAAGGCTTCCTAAGGTATTTCCAAGACTTGCGATGAAAAGTACCCAAAAAGGCGAAAAATCAGCGACTACAAAGCCCACTACAAAGGCTTCAGAAGCTAAGGGATACAAGGTTGCTGAGATGAAGCTGATAAGAAAAAGCCCGCCATAGCTTAAATTTTGAAGCAATGTATCAAACATTACAATCTTCCTTGTCATTTTATAAGAAAAATTGTAACATTTTATATTTTTATATTTTTATATTTTTGAGTAAAAATTTTAAAAAAATATTATAATTAATCTTACATTTATTTTTGGGAGCTTGCTTTGAAATTTTTAAACCTCTTTTTAGTGCTTTTAAGCTTAAGTCAAGTTTTTGCAAAGGAAAATTTGAGCCTTGAAGAGTGCATTCAAAAAGCAAAGCAAAACTATCCACTTTATAACAATACAAGCCTTTTGGACGAGGCTTTAAGCCTAAATTTAAGCAAGCTTAACAAAAATTTTATCCCTCATGTGAAACTTGGTGCAAAGGCTACTTATCAAAACGAGGTTACGCGTTTGCCCCTTGAAAATCTGCCTATAAATTTTGATTACAAGCCTTTAAATAAGGATCAATATAATCTTTATGCCGAAATTTCCCAGCCCTTGCTTGACTTTGCTACCCTTGCACAAAAAGCTTATAAAAGGGCTGAATTTCAAAGCGAGCAAGCTTCTTTGCAAAATGAGCTTTATAAGGTGCAACAAAGTGTTATAAATGCTTATTTTTACTTGCTTTTGATCAATTTACAGCTTGAGCAAAATGACATTCATCTTAAAGAGCTTGAAAAAAATCATACTTACATAGAAAATTTACTTCGAAATGGCGTTGCTTTGAGGGAAGATTTAGAACGCATTGAGATTGAAATTTTAGATAGTAACGCAAGCAAACAAGAGCTTTTAAATCAAAGATTTTCCACAGCTTACACGCTTTTTAAGCTTACAAATTTAAGCCTTGATGAATACGAGCTTCAAATGAGTAGTGTTAAAGAAATGAGCCTTTATCTTAGCAAAATAGGCAAACTAGAAAACAAGCTTTTGACCAAAAGACCTGAAATAGCGTATTTTGACGCTAAAAGGCAAGAAATCGAAGCTTCCAAAAAGCTTGAAAATGCGAAAAATCTACCCTATTTAGATCTTTTTTTACAAGCAGGTTATGGCAATCCTACCTTAAATATGCTTAAAAATGAGTTTGACACTTACTATATCGTGGGCGTGAGGGTGAACTGAGATTTTAGCAATTTGTATTCAAACAAGGAGCAAAGTGAGCTAAGAAGGGTGCAAAAAATGCAAATTGCCTCAAGGCAAGAAGAATTTGAGCTGAATACAAAAATTTTACTCACAGAAGCTGGAACAAGGGCTTTAAGCTTGCTTGAAAAATTTAAACAAAATGAAAAAATCGCTCTTTTGCAAGAAAAAATCACCCAAAGTTCGCAAAGCAAAATGCAAAATGGCGTGATGAGCGTTAATGACTTTTTAACAGATATTAACAAACTTCATTCGGTTAAGCTTGCGACAAATTACCCAAAAATCGAGTTTTTAATGCAGGTTTATAATATCAAACAAATACTAAATTTATGGGAAATGCAATGAAAAAATTCAGTTTTTAAGCCTTATTTTTATCCTCATACTAACAGCTTGCAGCAAGGATAGCAATTTTGATGCTATGGGTATTTTTGAAAGTGATGAAATTTTAGTTTCTTCAGAAATCAGCGGTAAAATTTTAGACATAAATTCCCAAAACCCCAAAAAGCCTTTTCAAAGGAATTTTTTGTGTCCGTTTCTACTTGTTTTTAATCATTTCTTAAAAACATTTGTAGCATTGTATA
>NZ_QHLJ01000012.1 GCF_006864365.1 Campylobacter sp. MIT 99-7217 | reverse complement strand
AATAACATCACTTGTTTTTTGAGAAACATTTTGCATACTTGAAGTAATTTCCTCAAGTGCTGCCGCAGTTTCTTCAAGTGAAGCAGCTTGTGAATTTGAACTTTGAGTTAGAGCATTTACAGCTTCTTGAAGTTTTCCTGATTCATCAGAAAGGGCATTTGCAAAGTCTGAACTTTGTTTAAGCATTTTGATGATTTCTCTACCAAGAGTGTTTGTTGTTACTTCAACAGCACCTGTTGCATTTTCAATCTCTCTTCTAAAATCTAGACTTTTATACTCTTCAAAAATATCATGAATAACATTTGTATTTGAACCCACCTTTTTTTGTAAGGTATTTAAAAGACTATTAAGCACATTTTTAAGTTCAACAAGCTGAGGATTTTTAGGGTTTTCAACAATCCTTGCTGTAAGATCTCCGCCTTCAACTTTTTGAGCTGTTTCAACTGATTGTTTTACTGCTACTGTATCTTGAGCTAAGCCAAGTTGGGTTTTTTGAATGTTATCATTGATAGCCACAGCCATATTTCCCAGCTCATCATAGGATTTTATCTTGATTGGTTTTGGAGCTTCTTTTGTTTCGTAATTAAGATACCTAAAGAAAGAGAAAAGTAAATGTGAGATATTATCAATCCTTTTGATGACATTAGTATTAATATACACAAAAACAACGATAGCAATCACGATCAGTGAAAGACTGATACTAATGATAAAGGTATTTCTCAAGGCAAAAACAGGTTCAAAAATAGACTTTTCAGGGGCTATAACCATAACAGCCCATCTTCCCATAGTTCCAATCTCAAAATTTGATACTGAAGCATAGCTTAGATCCCCTTGTATATTTCTATACGAATACACCCCATCTTCGCCAGCCTTCAAAGCATTGTCTAAGGTTGCAACAGTAGGGTCTGTATTGATATCTTTAAAACCTTTTCCTAAAACATCTTCTCTTGGATGCACAGCAATCAAGCCTGTATGATCAGTAAGCACTCTATAATCACTTTCAAAAACTGATAATCTATCAGAAAGCAAATCTTGTGCTATCAACTCCAAATCCACTATAAAACCTATAACACCGACAACCGATCCTCTTGCATCAGTAAGTGGATAGTTTAAAGTTGTAGCCATAGCTGCATCTTCTCCAGAAACACTAATTGGTCTTGGAGCACCAATAGATGGCTTTCCTGTTTGAAGAGCATTTTTTAAACCCTGAAAATCAGCCACCTTGGGATCAGCTTGTAAAAGCTTAACTCCACCTGTTCCAGCCATATCCTGATCTTCTACTAAAGCCAAAAAATCTCCATTTGGTAGTCTATATTTTGGATCAACTATGTTAGCTCCGGTAAATGCAGGATCATTTAAATACACATAAATATGTCTTGCCCATTTTACTATATCAATGATATTTCCAATTTGATCTTGCATATCCCTTTGGGTATCATTGCCCTTATCATGTAAATCTTGGATAGATAAAACACCAAGCTGTAAAGCTGCATCAAGCTCATCAAATTTTCCTTGAATTAAATTTGCAGCCCTTTTAGAAACATTACTCACAAGCTTTGAGCTTTCTGATTCTTGAATTTTAGTCGAGCTATTGATGATAATAACGCCCATAGTGATCATACAAATGGCAACCATACCAAAAACAGCTAAACTTGTTTTTGCTCCTAGTTTTAATCTCATAATAAAACCCCTCGATGAAATTTAATAAGCAAAGATTATATCATAAATAAAATTAAATTTACAAAATTTACGCAAAAATAATACTAAGTTAAAAATACTTTGATACAATTTATCCTTTTTTACGAGAGTTTATCAAATTTTTTATCAACACTCTTTCAAGAGGTGAAAAATGAAGCTTTTTGAGCTTAAAAATTTAAGTTTTGCTTATGATAAAGAGCCTGTGCTTGAAAATATAAATTTAAGCTATGATGATCAAGACTTTTTAGCTATCATGGGTCCAAATGGAGGCGGAAAAACAACGCTTATAAAGCTTATTTTAGGACTGATTAGCTCAAAAAATGATATAAAAAAATATATCGATACACAATTGATTTCTTATGTTCCTCAAACCACGCAGGCTAATGAAAATTTTCCTATACGAGTTTTAGAGCTTGTATTAATGGGGCTTGTAAATCAAAAATTTTTTCATTTTTATGATAAAAAAGACAAGATCAAAGCCTTAGAAACCCTTGATAAGGTAGGCATTAAAGATCTTTGGGATAAAAAACTTAATGATTTAAGCGGAGGACAAAGACAAAGAGTTTTTA
The DNA here is from genome assembly GCF_006864365.1 of Campylobacter sp. MIT 99-7217. NCBI lineage: Bacteria > Pseudomonadati > Campylobacterota > Epsilonproteobacteria > Campylobacterales > Campylobacteraceae > Campylobacter > Campylobacter sp. MIT 99-7217. The sequence goes on along the minus strand of NZ_QHLJ01000012.1, from coordinate 37,587 downwards.
TAGCAAGAGCATTGATGAGCAAATGCAAGCTTCTCATTCTTGATGAACCTACTGCAAGCGTTGATGCAAAAACCAGCGTTCAAATTTTTGAACTTTTAAATACCCTTCATGAAGAAAGTATCGGTATAATCACTATTTGTCATGATATAAACATTGTTCTTGCTTATGCAAATAAAATAGCCTATCTTAATAAAGAATTATTCTTGCATGATAATACCGCTCAAAATACTAAATTTATCAAGCATTTATATGAAAATCATCAACATTTTTGTGGGGTTGAAATGAGTCTAAAAACTTGCTTTTGCATCCAAGATGAAGCTAAATACTGAGTGTGCGTATGTTTGAACTTTTATCCTTTTCCTTTTTTCAACACGCCTTGCTTGCAGCCTTGCTTGTAAGCCTTGCTTGTGGAATCATAGGCTCTCTTATCATGATCAACCGCCTTTTTTCTCTAGCTGGAGGCATAACGCATGCTGCTTTTGGTGGTATTGGCATAGCGGTTTATTTTGCCCTGCCTATCTTATTAAGCACAAGTATTTTTACTTTGATTTTAGCCTTTTTTATTGCTTTTTTAAGCGAGAAATTTCCTCACCGAAGTGATAGTGTTATCGCTGTTATTTGGGCTTTTGGAATGGCTTTTGGACTTATACTCATTGATCTAAGCCCTGGATATCAAGGTGATTTGATGGCGTATTTATTTGGAAGCATTTTAGCTGTTTCAAGTGAAGATTTATACTTGATGATAGGCATTGATCTTGCTTTTATCGCTCTTGTATTTTGTTTTTATACTCAGTTTGAAGCTTTGAGTTTTGATGCTGAATTTGCTAAGGTTAGAGGAGTTAGGACGCGTTTAGTGCATTATTTACTTATTGCTATGATTTGTTTTTGTATAGTCATTAGCATACGCGTTGTTGGACTTATCTTAGTTATAGCTTTGTTGAGCATACCTTGTTTTATAGCAGAAGCCTTTAGCAAAAAACTTGGCGAAATGATGATATATTCTTGCGTTTTAAGTGGTTTATTTTGTTTTTTGGGGCTTTTTATTAGCTCTATTTTTAATCTTAGCAGTGGTGCTTGCATTATCTTAGTGGCTTGTTTTGGATTTTTTATCTTCATAAGCATGAAAAATATCGCAAAAATTTTTAAAAAACAAGCTTAAGGCTCTATTTTTCCTCTCTTATTCTTAAAAATACAGGAAATTTAGGCAAGCCCTTTTTTGTATATCCGCTAAATTTATAAGTGATGATCGTGCCAAGTGGTGGAGGATTGAAACGAAACTCATCTTTAAAACCGCTACCTATCTTAAAACGAACCTTACTTTGCAAATCCTCGCAAAGCACAGAACCAACAGCCTTTTCATACTTGCCTTTACCTTGCATAAAAGCAATGATCATGCATTCTTTATCCTGTTTTTCTTTCATCTTGAAAGCATTTTGACTTCTTTTTCTTTCATAGTTTTGCTTTTCAAGTCTTATAACAAGTCCTTCTCCACCTTGTTTTATCACACTTTGAAAATACTCTTGTAGGTGATTTTCATCTTTGATTTGAAGTTGAGGAATGATTTTAATATATCTATTTTTGTGTGTTTGCAGATGAAGCTCAAGTTCTTTTAGTCTTAAATTTAAACTCTCATGAGTAGAGCTTGGAACATCAAAGACATTATAAGTAACTTCTTGCCAAAGCTCATTGTTGATATCATTTTTGTTAATAAGTGCTGAAAGCTCGTTAAAAGAAGTTCTTGAGATAAAAAGCTCTCCATCAAGTGCAAAGGGCGGAAAATCCTTGATAAAAAAATCAGGAGTGTTGATCTTATAACCCTTTCTTGTCCTAAGTTCCTTGCCGTCCCAAATTCCCCTCACGCCATCAAGCTTTTCACTCATCACAAAGGCACTGAGATTTTTATCCTTGAAAAATTTAGGATCGTATTCACTTAAAAGAAGTATATCCTGAGCAAAAGCACAAATAGCAAGGAAAAAAATAAGCCCAAATTTCAAAAACTATCTCTTAAGTTTTTTAACAACCTTATCGATTTTTTTGCTTGCGGATTTTAAATCCCCACTTTTAAGCTCTTCTAAGGCTTCAATAGCAAAGGAAAAATCCTCATTTTCATGCTCCGCTAGATAAAGCTCTAAGGCTTCAACAAGAATGCTGGATTTTGATTTTTTCGTATTTATACTCAGCTCATCTAAACGCTTTTTAAGCTTCGAATCAAGTCTAAAATAACAGGCAACTGTCTTCATCGTTTTCATTATCAAGCTCCTTTATACGACTTTTGAAAATTTAATTGGACTTTGGCAGGTTTTGCAATTAAAAGTAGCACCCTTTTGAATTTTTTTATGGATAGCCAAAGGCACATCATGAACCTTTCCCTCACACTTACAAGAATAAAGATAAATCTCAGAATGGCTCTCATGGGCACTCTCCTCTTCTTCAAAATGAACTTCTTTACCATCTCCTGTAGATAAAGACTCTCTTCTCCACTGCGACACTTTCATATCTTCAAATAAAATATGCTCTAAAAGCCATTTTTTAGCTATGGCGTAAAGTTTTTCTTTTAAATCATTTGTGGTTTTTATATCCTTAATCAGATCAATCATAGTTTGAATGATCTCTTTATGAATTCTTTTGTGATCTTCAAGCTCTGGATAACCTATCATTTTCATATATTGCTCTTCATCATGAAAATGCTCTTTCATATAGTTAAAAAACTCTGCAAGTAAGTCCTTAACCTCGCCCTTGCTCACAGGTCTATCCCAAATTTTTTCAACCTCAGCAGCTAGCTCAAATAATCTCTTATGCTGTTCATCAACCCTTGCATTATATACGCTATAGTTATTATCCCATTTAGGAAGCACTTTAATCCCTCTTCTTAGTAAATTTACTCATCTATCACGCATTATATCACAAAAAATAAATTATAAACCAAAATTTAACAAAAATAAATATTTTTTAGATAAAATTAACAATCAAAACAAAATCACGGAACACATCATGGCAGCAAAAATTCTCTTACTTGAAGATGATCTCAATTTAAGCGAAATCGTCGAAGAATACCTAAGCGATGAAGGCTTTGAGGTAAGTTTAGTAGGCGATGCACAAGAAGCTTTAGATATGGCTTATGAAAAGCATTTTGATATTTGGATCTTAGATGTAAAAGTGCCTTTAGGAGATGGATTTTCTCTGCTTAAAGAACTAAGACAAACAGGAAAAACAACACCGGCTATATTTCTTACTTCTTTAAACACGGCTGATGATCTTAAAGAAGGCTTTGAATCAGGTTGTGATGATTATATCAAAAAGCCTTTTGAGCTTATAGAACTTAAAATGCGTATAGAATCCTTACTCAAACGCTCTTTTTCACACAAAAATGAAGACTATGAAGACTTAGGAGATGGCTTAAAATTTGTCTTAAATTCTCAAATGCTCTATAAAGATGATAAACCTATCAATCTTCCAAGTAAGGAAATCAAGCTTTTAAATCTGCTTTTAAAACATAAAAATAATTTTTTAAGCACAGAAAAAATCCTTGAAGAAATTTATGATTATGATGAAGAACCTAGCGAGTTAAGCCTTAGAGCCTATGTAAAAAATTTAAGAAAAATCATAGGCAAAGAAAAAATCATCAACCAAAGAGGCAGAGGATACTGCTATGAATGTAGCTAAAAAGGTTATCAAGCAAATTTTATTGATTTATCTTACTACTACGGGTATTTTTTTAGCGATATTTTTTGCCTTATGGTATGAAAAACTTTATAAAGAGCTTATCACAAATAATTCAGCCGAATTAAGAGATAAACACAGAACCATAGTTTTAAGTGTGATTAATTCTAAATTTATCCCCCTAGAACAGACCTGCAAAGGTATAGCCAATGTCTCAGAACTTAAATTTGCCATACTTGATGATAAAAAAATTTTTTGTAGTGATTTGAGCATAAAGGGCGAAATTCAAACTATAAATTTTCAAAAACATTTAAAAATTTATCAAAATAAAATTTTATTTTCTGCCCCAATGAACTCATCAAATTTTTATCTTCAAAATGATAATGGAAAAATCGATATGCAAGAAGATGAATTGCAAGAAAATACGCTAAGAACGATCATAGAGGGAAAAGATATTTCTAAAGAGCTTTTAGCGATAAGATTTAAGGTTTTATCTTGTGCCTTGCTTGCTTTTTTGGGCATTGCTTTGATTTCGTATTTTTTAGTTAAAATCGCCCTTAAACCCCTAGAAGATAAGATCAAAACTCTAAATAGCTTCATTAAAGACTTTACTCATGAGATAAACACACCTTTAAGCGTGATTTTACTGAGTATAGAAAGGATAGAACAACAAAATAAAGATATAGATGAAGTGAAATTTAAAAGAATGAAAATCGCGGCTAAAACCTTGTCTCAAGTATATTCTGATCTCATTTTTTATACCTTTCCTGAAAAGGTTGAAAATGAAGAGGCAAATATCAACATGAAAGCTTTAATCACTGAAAGACTAGAGTATTTTAAACTCTTTTTTGAGCAGAAGAAAATTTCACTTGATTATGAGCTTGATGAAACAAGTTCTTTGTTTGCAAATGTAGCTAAAATCAAAAAAATGCTTGATAATCTCATTTCAAATGCTATCAAATACAATAAAAAAGGCGGAAATATCTTCATAAGCCTTAAAGATAACTGCCTTAAGATCAAGGATAGTGGCTTTGGTATAGAAGAAAAAAACCTAAAACATATCTTTGATCGTTATGCTCGCTTTAACAACGATCAAGGAGGCTTTGGCATAGGACTTTCTTTAGTGCAAACCATTTGCAAAGAATATCATATCAAAATTTCTTGCACCTCAACACTTAATGTTGGAAGTGAATTTGTGCTTGAGTGGTGATTATTTATTGCTCAAAGAAGCCTTTTGTCTTGCATTGATAAGCTGGTTTAAAAAATCAGCAATTTGTGCTTTTAAGTTCTCATCTAAAGGCTCAAGATCCTTACTTATAAGCTGAGAAATCAAATTTTCATTCAACAAATCAGTATCTGCAAATTCCCTCGCCTTTTGCAAAATTTTTAAAACACGAATATCCTTAATTTGCTGATACATAAATTCTCACTTTAAAACAATCACACTTACAAATCTTTGCATAGTAGCATTTTTTCTATAAGAAAAAAATCTCTCATCATCAAAAGAACAAATTCCACTATCCTTGATATCCGTGATACCAAGCTCATTTGCCTGAGCCTTAAGCAAAGCCTTAAGATCTAAGTGATTATCTTTTAAAAAGGCATTAAAATGCTTTTTAGCATGGTCTAAAACCTCACCTGAAATTTCATAGTTTTTTACGCAAATACTTGGTGCTATAAAAAGCTTAAAATCCTCATTTTTTATATCTTTAAAACGCTTTTTTATACCTAAGACAGCAACTTTGAGTATATTTTCAAAACAACCCTTTCTTCCTGAGTGCAAAGCTGCGATAATGCCTTTTTTATGCCACAAAAGCACAGGCAAACAATCAGCACTCAAAACACAAAGTGCCACGCCCTTTTGCGTGCTTACAAGTCCGTCGCAACTAAGCTTTAAATCCTGATTGATTTCAAAATCATCTATAAATTCTACGATATTTGAATGAATTTGATCCATAAAAATACATTTTTGAATACCGCTCATAAAATCATCAAATAAATTTCCCTCAACAATCTTTCCACGATAAGACATAAAGTCCTGCCCATAAACACAAAAAGCACTTAGCCTTTCATCATCTAGTAAAGATAACTGATATGCTCTACTTCCTGCCATGACAATCCTTTCTTTTGAGCCTTAAACTCAAGTTGCTTTGCTATATAACGGGCAAGTAAATCGCTTTCTAAATTTATCCTACGCCCTACTTTATAGCTTGAAAATAAGGTATCTCTAAAACTAATAGGAATGATAGTAAGCCTTATACTTTCATCAAAAACTTCATTTATCGTAAGAGAAACCCCATCAATGCCTATACTTCCCTTATCTGCCATAAGCTTCATCATCGCTTTAGGAACTTTGATATAAAAATCCACCCCATTTTCATTTTTAACTATTTGTTCAAGAAGTCCAAGTCCGTCTATATGTCCTTGCATCAAATGCCCGTCTATCCTATCTTTATATCTTAAAGCAGGCTCTATATGCACCCTATCTTTTAAATTTTCAAGAGCGATTTTATCCCTACTTTCCTTAGAAAGCTCCACACTAAAACCCTCATGAAAAAGCTCTATCACACTCAAACACGCACCATTTACTGCTATACTATCGCCTAAATTTGGTCTGTGTTTTGCCTTAAGGCTTAGGATATGCCCTTTAAAAGACTGAACCAAAGCGATTTCTCTTATCAAACCATTAAACATTTTTTATCCTAAATTTAAAATCAAAAATGCTCCACGACATTTTTAGCGATCTCTTTGATATTTTCTCCCTTAAGCTCTCTAATAAGTCCATTTTGTGCTAAAAATATCCTATCTGCCATATCAAAATACGCATCATCATGACTGATAGCAAAGATCGTTTTTCCCTTTTGTTTTAAAAGAGGCAAAAGCTTGAGATAAAAAAACTTTCTAAACACAGGATCTTGATCAGCAGCCCACTCATCAAGTATAAGCATATCTCTTTCCTCAAGCAAGGCTATAAGCATAGCTAAACGCTTTTTTTGCCCTGTGGATAGCTTTGTGATCTGCAAAGCGTTATTTTCTATCGTTGTTTTGTTTTCAAGCTCTAAAATTTCAAGCCAATACTTCACCTGATCCTCATGTGCAAAATCCTCATCTTTTAAGGTTTGACTAAAAAGATGAAAATCACTAAAAATAGCCGTTATCAAAGATCTATAAAGACTTAAATTTTCTTTAGTAATCAAAATATCATCAAGATATATAGCCCCTTCTTGAGGTTGGACAAGACCTGATAAAAGCATGGAAAAGGTGGATTTTCCACTTCCATTTTTGCCGATTAAAAAGATAAGTTCTCCTTTGTTTATATCAAGTGTTGTGGGCTTAAGAGAAAATTTATCATTATAAGAAAAAGCTACATCTTTAAAATGAATACTCTTCCAAGAACCCCTAAACACATCAAGTTCAAAATCACTTTGATATGGGGTAAGATCTAAATTTTCTATCTTATCTAAAGCCACCTTTGCCATGAGCAAGGTAGGAAAGGTAGAAATCATCGAAAACAAAGGCGTTCTTAAAAAAAATATCGCCAAGGCTATCGTGGTTGCATCCTCAAAACTCGCCCACTTATAAAAAAGTGAAAAATAAAACTCAAGCCCCACAAGAGCGAGTAAAGAAACATTAGTCCAATTACTCGATAAGCTTTGCATGACATTACTCATGGTGTTGTTGTGTTTTTTTGCTCTTGCATTCACTTCAAAGTCATTTTCATAGTAAAATTTCGCCCTAAATGCGTTTAAGGTAAGTTCTTTTCTGCCATCTATGATATTTTGGTAATCATTTTGCAAGGCATCATCATTATCTCTTGATCTTTTAAAATACTGATAAGTTTTTTTCATGAAGATATGATTGATAGCAAAGATAAAGGCAATCACACAAAAACAAAGCAAAAACACCCTAGGCGAAAGATAACAAAGATAAATGCTTGTGCAAATGATCAAGATATTTGATTGTATAAAATCAGGAAAACGAAGTAGTCCAAAAGAAACCGTGCGAACATCAGCAGTTAAGGAGGCTAAAAGCTTTGCTTTGCCGATTTGATCAATCTTTAAAACAGCTGTATCTAAAATTTGTTTTACAACGCGTCTTTGCATTTTAAAGATAAAATTTTGCCCAAAAACACTCAAAGCAAGCTCTACTAAAACAGAACTTGCAAAGAAAACAACAAGCATAAGACTAAAAGCAAGAACAAGCATAAAACTTTGTTCACTCATCTTAAGTAAGTAGTTGTTGATAAAGGCTAAAACACCTACACCAAGCAAGCTAGTTGCGATACTTGCACATAAAAAAAATATAACCTTAAATTTATTTTGTAACAAAAGTTCTTTAATAAAATTCATCTTTAGTTCGCTTATATCACTATTTTAGATAAAATTATAGCTCAAAAAAATAAATTTTAAATTTTAAGAGCTTTGTATTAAAATGAATTATCAAAAAAATACTATTAAATCTAAAATTTCAAAATAGCCAAGCTAAATAAATAAGGACTCTTTTAATACAAATCTTTAAATTTCTTTTAAAAACTTAAAGATCTTTAAACCTCTTAAATAATTGAGAATTTAAAGGTTGAATTTTCAAGCTCTAAAGACTTAAATTTTGCACTTAAGATCCTTTGCTAAAGCCTAGGGGAGTAATTTAGCTTTTGAAGCGTTTTGAGTGGTGCGGATGAAAGGACTTGAACCTTCACGCATTGCTGCACCAGATCCTAAGTCTGGCGTGTCTGCCAATTTCACCACATCCGCAAAAGTGGTACGCTCAAGAGGATTCGAACCTCTGACCTACGGCTTAGAAGGCCGTTGCTCTATCCAGCTGAGCTATGAGCGCTTGATAAATGGTGCGCTCGGTAGGACTTGAACCCACAACCTACAGATCCGAAGTCTGCCGCTCTATCCAGTTGAGCTACGAACGCTAGTGGGGTGAGTGATGGGAATCGAACCCACGACCCTCAGGACCACAATCTGATGCTCTAACCGACTGAGCTACACTCACCATTTTGTGTTTGTAAATGGTCGGGGTGAAAAGATTCGAACTTTCGGCCCCCTGGTCCCAAACCAGGTGCGCTAACCAGACTGCGCTACACCCCGAGTGTCAAAAGTAAAGCAAAAATTATACAAAAAAATTTTTTAAAAGTCAAGATAAAAACGAAGACTCTAAATCCTTAAATTCCTTAAAACCGCTATCCTGACTTACTTTTTGCTCCAAAAGCTCCAGAAAACTTTTTCTTGATAAAGGCTTTGCTCCCATGAATTCTAAGTGAGGATTATATACTTGACAATCAATAATAAAATCAAACTCGCCTAAAAGCTCGCAAAGTTTGATCATAGCTATCTTTGAGACATTTTTTTTCAAGCTTACCATACTTTCTCCAAAGAAAACTTTGCCGATGATAAGTCCATAAATTCCGCCTACCAAACTTTCATTTTCATAAATTTCAAGGCTATGAGCAAAACCTCTATCAAAAAGCTTGGTAAAAATGCAAATAAAATCCTCATCAAGCCAACTTTTTTCCCTTGTATTCGCACAAAGTCTGATTAACTCGTGAAAGTTTTTATCAAGAGCCACTCTATAATGCTTAAAAAAACGCCTTATGCTCTTTTGTTTGTAAATTTCATTTGGAAAAAGTACCATTCTAGGATCAGGACACCACCAAGAAACAGGATTATTTGTCCAAGGAAAAAGTCCAAAACGATAAGCTTTGAGCAAAAACTCTTCATCATCAAGTTTGCTTGTCAAAAAAACAGGGCTATTTTTTGGAGCATCTTCAAGCTTAGAATAAAAACTCGATAACATCATTTTTGCCTAGTTTTAGCCTTACTAAGCCACCCTTTTTGAGCTTACCAAATAAAATTTCATCACTAAGCTTAGCACCTATTTCATCGGCAATAACCCTTTTTAAAAGTCTTACTCCAAATTCTTTCTTATAAGCCTTTTTGGCTAAGTAAATTTTTGCTTTTTCATCGGCTTGAATGCTAATATTTTTCAAATTTTTAGCGATTTCATCAAGTTCTTTCTGCACGATTTTACTTAAAATTGCATCATCAAGATCGTTAAAATGTAAAATTTTATCGATGCGGTTGATGAACTCAGGAGCAAAAAAATCCTTTATAGCCTTATCGGTTTTACTTTCGCTCTTGCCCAAAAAACCCATTTCATTGACCTCTTTTAAGCCCAAATTTGAGGTCATTACGATAATGGTATTTTTAAAATCAGCCTTAAGACCGCTATTATCAGTTAAGCTCGCATTATCAAAAATTTGCAAAAAAGTATTGCTAAGATCAGGGTGAGCTTTTTCTATCTCATCAAAAAGTATGACGCTGAAAGGATTTTTACGCACAGCATTGCTTAAAAGTCCGCCCTCCTCATAACCAACATAGCCAGCAGGAGCACCAATAAGCTTGCTTATGGCATGCTTTTCAGCATATTCACTCATATCAAAGCGTTCTAAATTTAAATACAAATTTTCAGCCAAAGCCTTGCAAAGCTCTGTTTTTCCAACCCCACTTGAGCCTGTAAAAAGGAAAACACCCCTTGGAGAATGAACATTTTTAAGTCCGGCAAAACTTTGTTTTAAGGTAGAACAAAGATCCTTTATAACCTCATCTTGTCCAAAAATCCTTTTTTTAAGCTTCATCTCAAGCTCTTTTAAAAGCTTGCCCTGATCAAGCTCAAAAACCCTATGTGAATGCGTCATTCTTGCTAGGGTTTGTTCTAGATCTTTTAAATTTGCTGTTTTTTTATGATGATTGCTCAAGGCAAAAGAAGCCCCAAGTTCATCAATCAAATCAATAGCAGAATCAGGCAAAAACTTATCTTGAAAGAATTTCTTTGCAAATTCAACGCTTGCCTCAAGAACTTCATCTTGAAATTTAATATGATGAAATTCCTCATATTTTGGCTTCAAACCCTTTAAAATTTGCAAGCATTCTTCCTTACTTGGCTCATCAACATCAATCTTTGCAAAACGCCTACTTAAAGCCTTATTTTTATCGAAGCTATTTTTGTATTCTAAAAAGGTCGTAGCCCCTATACACTTGAGCAAACCGCTACTTAGGGCGGGTTTTAAGAGATTGCTCATATCAGCATGACTTTCTCCAGCAGCTCCAGCTCCCACTATGGTATGAATTTCATCAATAAACAAAATGGCATTTGGCATTTTACTGAGCTGATCGACTATATCTTTTACCTTTTTTTCAAACTCGCCTCTATATTTTGTGCCTGAAAGCAAAGAAGCCATATCAAGTGAATAAATTTTTGCATCCTCTAAGCTTTTTGGCACTTTTTTTTCATAAATAGCAAGAGCTAAACCATCAACAATAGCCGTTTTTCCAACCCCTGCCTCGCCGACTAAGATAGGATTATTTTTCTTTCTACGGCTTAAAATTTGTATCATTCTTTCAAGTTCAAATGAACGACCGATTAAAGGATCGATTTTGTTATTTTTAGCAAGTTCTATAAGATCAGTAGTAAAGCTTGTAATAGCCTCCAAATCCTCATCTGTTCTTGCTTTTTTGAGTTTTTGCAAATTTAAAGAATGCTTTTCAAGTAAAATTTTAGAATAAGTCCTCTCGTCTTTGCTCAAACTCTCTAAAAAATCAACTATCTTTATATCCTCACCATTTGTGTGAGCGAAAGAATTTAAAATATCATCAAGAACAGCTGAATTTACAGGATCTATACTTTGGGGTAAAATTTGATTTTTTTGTGCGATATGGTTTTTAAGCTCGGTTTCCAAAAGTTCAAATTCCCCATCAGCAAATTCTTCAAAAATCGCTTTAAAATCAGGGCTAAGTTTTAAAAGAGCAAAAAGCAAATGCTCGCAAGTTATAAACTCATGGCGATTGATCATACTAAGATGCTTGGCATTTGCAAGGTATTTTTTTAAATCTTCTTGGTATTTCATTCTTCTTCTATCCTTGTTTTTAATGGAAAATTAGCTATTTTTGCAGCATTTTGCACCTGTCTTTGCTTTGAAAGGGCAATTTCTTCAGTAAAAACTCCACAAACCCCACTACCATGATAGTGAATTTCAAGCATTAAAGCACTTGCCTTTTCAAGATCAAAATGAAAAATATCCATCAAGACCTCAATAACAAATTCCATGGTCGTAACATCGTCATTTAAAAGCAAAAGCTTGAACATTTTAGGTTCGTCAAGCTTTGTTTTTTCAAGAGTTTTTACCTTTGGCATTTTATCTTCCTAAAATTCTGTTTAAATCCTCTTGCATTAAGCTTGTTGGCACTTTACCTAAGTAAAAATGAGCCATCATTCCCTTATTCCAAAAATCACTCAGTTCTTGATAATTTCCATCTTTTAAAACCACCTTAAAAGGAAGTTGCTCCATGTTTGGATACTCTATATCTTTTAGAGCTTGAGCGATAATGCGTGCATTTTCTTCTTCATTGCTTAAAAAATAATACGCCCCAAAATCATCAGCAAATTGCTTGACAACCTCATCACTCACATCTTCAAAATGTGTTAAGCCTATGATGAAAAAATCCTTTGCATTATTTTGCCAAAGCTTTGTCAAATGGCTCGCTTCTTCCTTACAAGGAGCGCAAAAAGTGCCAAAAAAATCTATCATTAAAATTTTATTTTCCTCGCCCTCGATCACAAAACCCTTTTCCGTGCGAACAAGGGTTTTTTCTCCACCATTGACACTTGAAAGCGTGATTTTATCGCCTATATGATACTCATCAAATAAAAAATCATTTTGAATGACCTCCTCATTACTGCAAGCTACCAACACAAAACTTACAATACATGAAAAACTAAAAAATAAAGCCTTTTTTATCATTTTCTTACTCCTCTAAAGGCTTAATTTTATCAAAATAAAATCAATTTAAAGCAAATTAAGTATAAATTTATCATGAAGCTTATTTTAAAATAAATTTAAAATTACAAAATATCAAGTCCAGCTTTTTTTGCCTGCTCTCTTTGAAAGGGCTTTTTGATATGAAAGATCTTACCATCTTTTTCAAAAACAGCACCTGTTTGATGAAAATGAAATTTTACCCCAGCTTCTATACACTGCCTTTGCAGATCAAGCACCCAAGAAAATCTACAAATCCTAGCCCTAGCCCCACTTTCCCCACCAACACTAACAAGTTCTATCTTAGGGCGTCCATCTTTTTGAAAAACATGCAAAAAGGGCTTTAAATTTAAAGCCTCTAAAAGTGGCTATAAAATTATGTAAAAAATCAAAGTGAAATAAAATTTATTTAAAGCTTTATTTTATAGTGCTTTGTTGGGATTTTTTTAGAAATCAAAGTGGGCTTTAAGTTTTGACATTTTTTTACATTTTACTTTACACTTTTTTACAAAGTTTTTACATTCTTTTTACATCGGCTTTACAAAGCTTTTTAAACATCTTTAAAAGCTACAAAGTAGTTTTTTTAAAATACCCTACAACGCGTCCTAGTATTTCAAAATTTTCTCCATCTAAATCAATAGGCTCATACGCTTTGTTATCACTAAAAAGCTTTAGTTTAGGGCGTTTTTGAAGGCGTTTTACGAAAAGTTCATCTTCTATGCGTGTTACACAAATTTCACCTTCTTTTACTTCGCCTTGTTGTATCAAAAGATAGCAATTTTCAGGAAGCGTTGGTATCATAGAATCACCATGTCCTACAATCACACAAAGTTTTATAAAAGAATATAAGCCAAAGCATTCACGCAAAAAGCTTTTAGAAAGTCCTAAAGCTTGAGTGCTTTCTTCGTCATTATAATCACCACTTCCAGCACTTGCTCTTACATTTTCAAAAAAAGGAATGCTTATCATATCATTGTTTAAGCTTTCTTCTTTAAGCTTGGAGGGACTAGGAGACAAATTTTTACCTAAATTTGCAGAATAGGAGACATTAGGAGACATTTTAGAACATGCACTAGGAGACAAGTTGGAGACATCTTTAAGCTTTATTTGACTAACGGACAAATTTTCAGGACTAACGAACGACTTGCGAACTTTTTCACTTGATGACTTACGAACTACTTGCGAACTTTTTTCTTCAAAAAAATACTTACTATCTATATTTAAAATTTTAGCAATCCTAGTTAGCAAGATAACACCTACATCACTTTTTCCATATTCATAATTTTGTAAGGTTCTAGTAGTAATATTAAGTTGTTTTGCTAAATAATCTTGTGTCCAACCTTTATCTTCTCGTGCTATGCGAATTTTTTTTCCTATTTCCATAAAATTTCCTTGACAATATGAAATAATTTTCGTATAATTCTATAACTTTTAAAAGAATTGTATCATAAAAAGATTTTTTTTAAAAGTGGTTTGGGTGGGTGGGAAGAATATCACTTTTAAGGGCTTTGAAATGAAAATTTTGAAGTTTAAAAAGGTGGTTGTAAAGCTTAGAGCTTGGAAAATCTGTTTTATTTTCAAGCTCAAGCTATAAATCACTTTTCCGCTTACATCTTGTAGGCGGTTAAGTGTGATTATACCACAAGAAAGGTAAAAATGAGAAAAAATCATACTTCGCTTACTAAGCAAATGAGCCAAAAAGGCTTTAAACTTCGCACTTGGGCTAGATCTAAGGGACTGAGTGAGGCGGATTATAATTTGCTTTTAAATATGTCTTTTGGTCAAACTAAAGGAGTAAGAGGCAGGGCTAAGGAGCTTAAAGAGCTACTTGAAAAAGAAGGCTTTGAGGTGGCTTAATGTGGGTAAATGCTAATATATTTTGCGATAGTTATTCCATTGGATTAAGAAATTTGCAAAAGAAAGCAAAAAAAGCTATTGAAAATAGTGAAAAAATTTTATATGTTAATACGAAAATATTTTCATATAAATACACCTCAGGTAAGGGTCATGCCGGTAAAACCCTGCAAATCTGGTCTAAACCTTTAAGCAAGGAAGAAGCAAAGCTAGTAGAGCAAGGCTTTAGCATAGAAGATATAAGCTGTGAGTTTTTAGACAAAGCACAAAGTGCCAAAGAGTTTGATTTAAGCAAGGCAAATATACAAGCTTTAATCAACACTAAGACACAAAATGAACTTTTAAACAAGGCAAATACACAAAAAGAGCCTTTAAGCAAGGCATTAAATGATAATCTTTTGCTTAAAAACTCTAAGATAAAAAACAAGATGGGCGAATGTGAGCTTGGCTCTAGTAAGAAAGCTAGCAATTTGAGCTCTCAAAACTCAGAAACTAGTAAAGATGAGCTAAGTAAAAATACTACAAAAGTAAGCTTAAAAGAGCTAGTAAAGCAAAATTTACTAAGCAATAAAGCAAATAGCATACTAGATGAGAGCTTAAACACAGAAGATGATTTACTTATAAATAATACAAATAACTTAAGCGACTTTGCCAAAGCAAATGCTAAAAAGCAAAATTTAGCCTTGGAAAAAGCAAGGGTAATTAAACAATGGCAAAAAGCCAAAGGCAAGCTAAGCACGAGTGAGTTTATAAGCTATATCAATGCCAAAAAACTATACAGCTTTAAGCTCACGCAAAACAAGCTTTTTATGTGGCAAAAAGCCTATTTGAAAGATGGACTTAATTCCCTCATAGATAAAAGAGAAAACAAAAGAATAGATGAGCTTGAAAAACTTGGGATAAAAGAGCTTTTCATAAATACCTTGCTAGCTCAAAAAGGAAGGCTTAATGCTTCAAATATCCACCGCATTATAAATTATGAAATGGCAAGTGAGGGAAAACTATCCTTAAAAGATTTTTTAGGCAAAAAAGATGAGTTTATAAGCTATGAGTGCGTTTTAAGGGCTATGAAAAAATACCTCAAAGAAAACAAGCTTATTAAAAATATCATTTTACATGGAGAAGACGGAGCCATAAGCCGCCATTTACCAGCTCTTGGTGTCAGTAATTGGAGGGTTAATACTATTAATGAGATAGTAGAAATTGATGCTAGCCCTCTTGATGCCATTTGCAAGGTGGATTTTATCAATGAAAAATACGGCTTAAAAGGTGATGAATGCTCTTGGCATAAAAGATACACAATCATTTCTTTAATTGATACTTATAGTGGGGTTGCTAGCTTTTATCTGGGTTTTGCAGAGGATAGCTTAAGCATAGCAAGAGCTATCGCTAAATACATCAGCACTTATGGCCTGCCTAAATGCATACATTCAGACAATGGCAAAGCCTTTTTAAGTAAAAATACTAAGGCTCTTTTAGAAAGGCTTAATATAAAATATAAAGCAATGCCAGCATATAGTGGCTGGGCTAAGCCTTATGTGGAAAGTAAATTTAAAGACTTGCAAAACTCACTCACTGCTAATTTAGTGGGTTATATAGGGGCTAATATTAAAGAGAGGCAAGCCATTGAGTTTTTTTATTCTAAAAGAGAAAGAAGGCTTAAAAAGGGCTACAAGACAAATCAAAGAAGGCTTAAGACCCTTGATTATATGAGAGAGTGCATAGATGATTATGCCTTATATTTTATGAATAACAAATGGCTTGATAGGCTTGGTGCTACACCAAAGCAAAGCTATGAAGCAAAGATAGAAGATGCCCAAGCTATGGATGAGCTTAGTTTAAGTATGTATTTAGGTGGAGAGCTAAGACTTAGAAAGGTTTTAAGTAAGGGGCTTAGCCTAAATGGAAGCTTCTTTTATAATCCAAAACTATACACGCACGAAGAAGTCTTTGTGTGTGAAAATCTTAATAATCAAAACGAAATTTTTTGCTTTGACAAGCAAAAAGAGCTTCTTTGCGTGGCAAATAACCTAGACTTAGAACAAGGAGTAAGCATTGAGGAGGCAAAAGAGGCTAGAAAGCTTGTAAATAGAGCCTTAAAAGCAAATAAAAACAAGATCGATGAGCAAAGAGAGCTTTTAGAAAAAAATATGAAAAAATACCTAGAGCTTGGTAAAAAAGAACTTCAAAAAACAAAACCTCCAAAAACAAGGGTCAGCAATAATGCTAAAGATGAGCTTGAGTTTTCAGCTAGGCTAGTAAGCAATGGGGATTTTAAGCATTTGGCTAGCAAAGTTAGCTCAAATACGCAGGAAAAAAGGTTCATAAAATGGGAAAACGCAGCCAAAAAGGCAGGGTATTAAGGTTTTTAAAAGCTTTTAAAGTCTATTTAAACACACTTTAAAAGTTTTTAAAAGCCTTTTTAAAAGGCTTAAATTACAAAGGATTGAATATGCAAGAATTAAGTAAAGAGCTTGAAAGCTTTTTAGAGCTTAGTGGTATGAAGCCCTCAGCATTAGCTAGGGCGATTGGGGCGAGTGCTTCTTTGATCTCGCAGATTAAATCAGGTACTTATAAGGGCGATGTGGCTTTGTGGAGCAAAAAGATAAGAGATTTTATCGCAAATCATAAAGATAGGCAAACAAGTGAGCCTAAAGAAGAAAAGATCTTTAAAAGCTCTGATTTTTCTATGGCTAGCTTTGTGATGAGCGAGGCGGTCAATGAAAAAGAGATAGCTTTGATCTTTGGCGAGGCTGGCACTGGAAAAACCACCATTATAAATGAGTTTATCAAAAATAAGCCTCAAGCGATCTTAATCGAAGCAACTTGTCATACAAGCGTGGGCGTAATGCTTGATGAGCTTTTAAACGCTCTTAAGATAGAAGCAAGCAGCAATAACGCTTCTAAGCTTAAGGCTATTGCTAGGTTTTTAAAGGCAAATGAAAAGATTTTAATAGTCGATGAGGCTGAGTATTTGCCATTAAAGGCTTTGGAGGATTTAAGGCGTATTGCTGATTTTGCTAGAGTGCCTTTGATCTTGGTGGGAACTGAGATTTTATACAAAAATTTAATGGGTAAAAACAAGGAGCTAAGACAGCTTTACTCAAGGATTTGTGGAAAGTGGATGATGAGAGGGCTTAGCAAGGATGAAAGCGATGAGTTTTTTGGTAAGGGCTATTTTAAATTTAGTAATGGCAATTTTAGAAGCTCAGCAAAGCTTTTGAAAAAGGCTTTAAGACTTGCAGAACTTGAAGAATGCGAGCTTAATGATGAGTTATTAGCTAGTGCTAGTGAGATGGTTATTTTGTGAGTTTTGAAGATATCGCCAAAGAGCTTGGCATTTCAAGGGCACTTGTTTATAGAACTTACTGCGAGGCTATTAAAAAGCTAAAAAGTCCTAAAAACAAAGACAAATGGCAAGCTATCTTTGAGACGATTGATTTGATACAAAATGAAAAAGCAAAAAGAAAAAATTCGATACAAGGAGGAAGAAGATGTTAAGAATGATTAGAGGTGAGAGGGCTGATTATAGTCCTTCTTTGTTTGAGGTTAAGGGACTAAGTATTTATTATAAACAAAATGGTGCATTTGTAGATGTCGTAAAAGGAGCTTATCCTGAGTATATAGTAAGGAAAATTTTAAGGAGAAAAAGATGGCATTAGTTTATATAGCAAGTCCATACAAAGCTTTAGCTGTAAGGGAAAGTCAAAGAAAAGCACTGGCAATAAGCATAGCCCAGCAAGAATGCTTAAAGATCATGCGTGAGTATGAAAGCTTTACGCCTATTTCGCCTATTTTGCAATTTAGCTTTTTAGATGAAAACAAGCACAGAGAACAGGCTTTAAAAATGGGAAAAGAGCTTTTAAAGACATGTGATTATATCTATCTTAGCACGCATAAAGATGCAAAGCATTCAAAGGGCATGCAAGATGAATTAGCATTAGCTAAAGAGCTTGGCATTAAGGAGCTTGTTTTGGAGTTGCCACTTTGAGTGTGCAAAAGCCTTGTTGTCTTGATCCACCCAAGGCACGCTTAAGGATAGTTAAGAAAAAAAGTAAGCACGCTGTGCTTTTAAGATATGGGGTGGTTTTTTGGGATTATCAGATTAAAAAATTCAATTTAAAAGGTGATTTAAATGCAAATAAACAATTTAGAAGATGTAAATTTAGCACTTAAAAAAGTGGCTGAACTTAGCGTTGCCATTGAAAAGATCAATGGCGAGGTAACCTTAGCTTGCAATGAACTTAAAGAAGCAAGGGCTGGAGAAATAAAGGTTTTAAGCGATGAGCTTAGGTATTTAGAGCAATGCATTACAACTTTTTGCGAAAACAACAAGCATGAATTTGCTGAAAAAAGAAGCAAGGAATTTACCTTTGGAAAAGTTGCTTACCGCTTAAGCAAAAGCGTATCCTTGCCAAGAGTGAAAGAAAAGCTTGAAGCTCTTATCAAAGCACTTAAAAGTTATGGGCTTAATGAGTGCATAACTTACAAAGAAGAGCTTAACAAAGAAGCCATTGTGGAGCTTGAGGATAGCACCTTAGTGAAACTTGGGCTTAAAAGGGTTGTAAAAGATAATTTTAGAATAGAGCCAAAGATAGAAAATCTTGAGTTAAAGGATTGAGGATGAAAAAAGAAGAGTTTTTATCAAAGTTTAACAGCTTAGATGCAGAAGAACAAACCGAGATTTTAAACGAGATTTTGGAAGATGAAAATACTCGCTTTATGTTTGAAAACTTTCAAACTTTGTTCTTAGAGATGAAAGAAGATTTAGCCAAGAATTTGGCTAAGCTACTTTTTGAGGAGCTAAAAAAGGAAGAAGATTTTAAAAGGATTAAGGGTGAAAGATCTTCCATATAGCAGTTTAGAACAAGCATAATTAATGCTTAACAAGCCCACTAAGGTGGGTTTGCTTAAGTTTTAAAGGAGGTTTAATGAATGCCAAACAAGCCAGATTAAGAAAACAGCTTTTAGCTAAAATTCACATGCACAAAGGCTATAAAGAACATATTCAAACTAATAGTTGGCAAGATTTTTTAAGTCTTACTTTTAAGACCACAAGCTCTAAGGATTTAAGCATTGATGAGCTTAAAATTTGTCTTGATATCTTAGACGGAAAATTAGAGAATTTTTTATATCTTGAGCCTGATATCAAAGGAAGAGCCTTACTTTATCAAAAAGATAGCACATTAAAGCAAAGAGCTTATCTTTTAGCTCTTTTAGAACTTGCTGATATAAAATACTTAAATTTTCTCTTGCTTTGCAAAAAGACATTGAAAAAAGTTGTTTTATCCTTAGATGAACTTAGCAAAAAAGACTATAACACGATGATTTATGTGCTTGAAAAGATAGTAGCTGTGAAAAAAAATTAAATTTTTAGCTATAATTTCTATGCTAAGAGCCTAAATAAGCAAAGCTCATTTAGGCTAGCTTTGCTAAAGGCTACGCCCGTCCAGCCTATGGCTATCACTTTAAACGAAGTAAATTCGTTTAAAGTAGCCTCACTGAAGGCCAAGCCCGTCCTAACCAAACTGGAGGAAAAAACTAGGTTAGACTAAGGCTTTGTTTCCCCAGCTTTTAATACAAGGAAATTATAGTGTTTTGCCCAAGATGTGCGAATGAAAAGACTGCTGTTTTAAAGACCGTTAAAAGCGACACAAATGAAAGATTTAGAAGATGTGTTAAGTGCGGTTATACTTTTACTTCCATTGAGCTTGTTAAGGTTGATAAATATCTTGAAGTTTATATAAAAGAAACTCAAAAAGGACTTTTTGATGAAGCACTTTGAATTAAAGGGTCTTGAAAATCTTCTAAAAAAGTGCGAAAATTTAGAAAAAGAACAAAAGCAAATCATCTTAAAAGAGATCATTGCTGAAACGCTTTATAAAGAAAGTAAAGAAAATTTAGAAAAAGAACAAGACAGCTTTGGTAAAAAATGGCCTGCTTTAAAACAAAGCACTATAAACTCAAGAAAAGCTCAAAAGATCATGCATACTAAAAAGCTCTTTGCAACAGGTTCTATGCAAAGCTCGCTTACAAATGGAGTAGAAAATGATAGAGCTTATGTCGCACTTAATGCTACTTATAAGGGCTTTGCTTATGCTAGTGTGCATCAATTTGGAAGTAAAAAAGTAGTAGCAAGGGCTTTTTTACCTATAGATGAAAAACTAAGTATCAATCAAAGAGTGGCAAAAGATATTGAGGAGCAAACAAAGGATATGCTCTACACTTTGTTTAAGCAGACTTTAAAATAATATTTTTTATAATCTCAGTTAAGTAGCTATTATGATTTAAGGCAACCCAGATGTGGCGCGGGCTCTACTTCCTTAAACTCTTAGCCACTAGCTACTTGTTTCCTATAAACAACTTTGCCTTGATTTATAGAATTTTAAGATAATATTTTTTATAATTACTTCACGAAGTAAATGTCAAGTATATGCAAAATGATAGATAGGGCGCGTCGTCTTTAGCATGTTACTGAGCCCTCTTTTACTTCCTATAAATAAGCTTGCTCTCTCTTTTAATCTCTTGTAGATATTTATCTTCTTCACTTAAAAACAAAGTTTTATTGTTGCTTTCATTGCCCCTTTGATTTACGACCATAAGCAGAGCCTTGCGTCCATTATCATAAAAATACTTGATATAAGTTTTTTTAGTAAAGCCTTTAAATCTTGGATCTTTTTCAAAACTAAGATAAATTTCATCAGTATCGTTTATAAGCTTAGGAAAATAATCAATATAAAAATGACGATTATTTTTCCTTATCTTTGAAGTGCCTGTTTTAAGATTTGTAAAAAAGCTATCATCTAGATTTATACTATCTCCTATCTTATCTACAATCAAACTTCCCTTAGTTACATTAAAGGCTTCATAAACCTTTTTTATCAGCTCATCATCGCTTAAGTTATCGTAGCTTGAAATTTTAGGCAAATTTTGTAAGCTTTCATCTAAGCTACTTTTGCTTTGAATAGGAATTTGTGTATTTTCCCTTTTATCATAAGCGAAATTTTTAGAAGCAATGCTTTTTGGATTTGTTAAAATTTTATATTTTGCTTTTGCCTCACTTTCACTTACTGCTATGACCTTGCATTTGCAGTTATAATCATTTGGAGGAAAAGAAGTTTTCCAAAAATCATCATCTTTGTGTATGGCACAATTATGAAGCTTTGCATGCTCGCTTCTTGAATTTTCTAATAAAGCACATTTATAAACCCAGTAGGTTTTGTATTTAAAGCTTTGAAGCTGAGTTGCTCTTGCCTTTGCGTAAGCACTTTGCATATTCGTATGATAAATCGTTTTTAGCCTGTTTGCGTCTATGTTGATTATCCTTTTTTCGCCTGTTGCCTGATTTGTAATCTCTTTTTTACCATACCAGCCTTTAGAGCTTAAAAGCTCTTTTAAATTAGCTTTAAACTCGTTAAAATTAGTCCCTTCTTTCATCGCCTTTTTTATTTCTTCGTGCAAGTCGTTTAAAATGTCAGTTTTCATAATGCCAGCAGCTGTAAAAGCTTTATCGTGAGCTTGTTTTTGAATGTCTTGATATCTAAAGCTTGTTTTTAAGCCTTTGTTTTGTAAATACTCATAAGCTTCATCAGGGCTTTTGTTAAAAATACTATTCATTGCCAGTATCCAAAAGAGCTTGCATAGAAGCAAGGGCGATTTTTTTATCTAAACTTTCTTTTAGTTTTTCAAAGCTTATGTTTGGATACTCTTTGAAAATTTTATCCTCTAGCTCTTCATAACTTTGGCAAGTATCCCAAAAGGCTTTAATCTTTTCATAAATTTCATCACTAACTTCATCTTCAGCTTCAGAGTTTAGTTCTATTTTATCTTTACTAAGGCGTTTATTTTTTTCTAGCATTAAAGAATTAAGCCCAAAGGTATCACTACTTTGCTCTTTTTTCTTTAAGCCCTCAATCCTAAAGGTTTTAGAGATAAACTCAGCAGGAATTTCATAACCCATTTGCGTAATAATGCTATAAATACTAGCTAAATACTGCTCATCAATTTCTTTGTTAGTATCAAAAATAAACTCAAATTCAGCAGGGCTCGCAAAATTAAGCTTTAAAACCTGTTCTAATAATTTTTGTATGCTTTTAGCTAAAAAAAGCGTATCCATTTCGCCTACATTAAGACGCACTTCTTCATGCACATTACCTAAGGCTTGCGTGCCATTTTGCACAGCATTTCCTGCTAAAACCTGACCGCTTATGAGCTTTGAAATGGCTTCATCACAATATCTTAAAAAGTCTGTAAAAGTAGAAGTGCTAAGACCTGAGTTTAAAAGCTCGATCATGTCTTCTTTGCCAAAAATACCTACACTTGCAGATCTTAAATGATAAAGTTCATCAAGCATTTCTTCTATTTCTTTCTTATCACTAGCCTTGTCAGTTTTTGCGATAATGGGCGGAACTGAGAGATTATCAAGATAAGAGATATTTTTACTCATGGCAAGTTGCTTTAAAACAGCTATGCTTACGACATTATAAAAAAGGGCTTGTTCTATAAAAGTTCCTGAATCGCTTGGATGTAAATGCAAAAATATATCATCACACTCATCTATAAAAAGCTTTTTTGCCTCATTGTAGATAAACAATCTTTCTTTATCGTCCATTGAAAAAAATCTTGGGCTGATGTATTTAAGGTTTGGCAAAACGCTTGTATCTTTTACCTTCCATTCAAGCAAAAAGCCTGCAAAACCATAAACAACAGCCGCACTCATCTCAAAGACAAATTTTCTAAAATCGCTTTTAGCGATATAATTTTGCAAAAAAGTTCTTTGCTCTTCGTTTTGGCAAGTGATAAACATAGGAAAAGAACACATCTTAAAACGCCTTTTCATAACTTCACTTGCAATTTGTGGATCAAAGCGTTTAAAATAATCATAAATGCTTATAAGTTCGCTGAAATTTTCGCTATTTAAAGCACTTACTATACTATCAAAATCAACACTACTTGCTACACTTTTTCTTGCTGTTTTATTTAATATCCTCACGAAAATCCTTTCTATGCTATCACTTTAAACGAAGTAAATTCGTTTAAAGTAGCTTTACTAAAGGCCTGCCCCGACCCCACCTAACTTGACTTAAAGACTAGACTAGAATAAAGGCCTGCCCCGACCCCACCTAACTTGACTTAAAGACTAGACTAGAATAAAGGCCTGCCCCGACCCCACCTTGCTATCAGCTTAAAGGAAGTAAATTCCTTTAAGCTAGCACTGCTAAAGGCCGCACCCGCCAAGCCTTGCTGGATAAAAGAGCTAAGCCAAAATAAAGGTCAAGCCCATCATTGCCTTGTTGGCTTTAAAAGCCAAATTTAGCCCCTCTTTCATAAAAAACCCTTCTTAAAACTTTTCTTTTTTATAAGGCGGTTGATGGCTTTATAATCAGCATTTCCTGCACTAGAGGCTATCCTAAAAGCCATTTCGCTTGCATCAAGTAAGTCATCGTGTGCTGATTTTGGATAAGTGAGCATTTCTTCTATAAGTAAATTTGAGTTTGTATCCACTAAAATCGTGCCATCGTTTATATAAGGAGCGAGGCTATCTATGCGAAGCTCTTTGGCAACCTTGTTTTTAAGCTCGCAAACGCTTAAAATTATGCCAAGCTTTAGAGCCTCTTCTTTGAGCTTATCTTTAAAGAACTCTTGAAAGGCTATGGTTTCAATGGCTATTTTTACCACCTTGCCAAGACTTAGATATTTGATGTAAAGCTTTAATATCACATCTATCATTTTGCTAGGAGTGATTTTATATCCACTTGCTTTTAGATGAAATTTGTTTTTTTCCACTCTTTTAAGCTCTGCAATGGCAAAATAATCCCCCTTAGCCTTTCCAAGTGCAGGGTCAATGCCTAAAACTACCAAATCAAAATCCTGCTCTTTATCAATGCCTTTATACTCGCTAAAAATAGCATTTTCATTGCTTAAGGCTTTGTTTTGATACTCGCTAAAAAAGCTTTGCGTGTCTGCAAAATACTCTTTTAAAATTTCTATCTTATTTAAATTCTCATCGTCTAATTTAAAGCCCTTTAAATCACTTTTTAAAATATTGTTTTTATCGATTAAATCAAGTTTGTCAGGGAAACTTAGCACAAGCGGAAAATCATAAATCAAAAAGCGTTTATCATCATTTAAGCGGTTTAAAAGACTATCTTGGTGCAAAATAGTTCCAACGACTAAATATAAATAATTATTTTGCGTTCTTGCAACAAGCTTTAAAATGGCTTTATTAAACCATTTATAAAGCTTATCTCTTTGAGTTTTGCTCTCTACATTTTCATCATTTTCTATATCATCGCAAATTATCAAATCAGGTCTTTTGCCAAGATAATTCGTCCCTCTTATCTTTTTGCCACTTCCAAAGGCTTTGATTTTTTTATGAGCTTTTAAACTTGTAAAAACTATAGCTTCACTAGTCCATTCATCGCCTAGTTTTATTTCAAAATCATTTATTAATTTAGCATTTTCCTCAAGCTCAGCCTTAATCGTAGCAATGCTTTCGCTTGCGATGTCAAGCGTGGAGCTAATTATAAGGGCGTATTGTTTTTTATCGCTTAAAAGCGAGTAAAGCGTAAAAAGCCTTACTAAAAGCGTGGTTTTAGCACTGCCACGATAAGCTTTGAAACAAAGATGATTATTTTTCTTTTCTAATTTGTCTATATTATCATAAATGAAATTTCTAAAAATACTGCTTTCTTCTTCGATAAAATTGATATGATGAGGGAAGTATTCAAAAACAAAGGCTTTAAAGCCTTGCTTTATAATTCTTTGCCTTCTTAAATTTTTATCTTCTTTATGGTTAAATTTTAGTGCTTTTAGTCTTGCTTTTATCTCGTTGATTTCTAATTTATCCATTTTTTATTTCATCTTTTATTTTTCTTTATCCAAAAACTATGTTTAAAAAGCTTTAAAACGCATTTAAAACCTTTTAAAAGACAAAGGCTAATACAAAGGGCTATAACTTATCTAATTTTTTATTTATAAGCTTTTCTAGCAGCTGTTCTATTTTAAGCAAGGCATCAGTTCCCATATAAGCTGCAAAACCACCCACCGCAACGCTTAACTTTGTGTCAAAATTAAGATAACTTACAAACTCAAAAACTAAATAAGCCACAAACATAGAGCCAAGCATACCTTTCAAAAAGAGTGCAAATTTGCCTTTTAGATTAAGAGCCTTGCTTAATTTATTTTTAGTTATTATGCCTACAAGTCCAGCTATCAAACTTACCAACATTAAGATTATATACACAAATACATCTTCTAATTTCATCGCTAGTTCCTTGTAAAAATTTCAAATACATAAAAAAGCCCTAAAGCAAAAGCTGAAAACAAAAAGCATATAAAAAGCTCTTTTAAAATCGTTTTTTGACTCATTGTTTTACTCTCTTGTTTCATCTTTATCTCCTGTGCAAATCTTTGCTATGCTTTCAGCTTCTAAATAATATTTGCTGATTTTTTTCGCACTTTCTAAATCCCCATAATCAAAAGGTTTTAAAGGAAGTTTTAAGGGACATTTGATAGGAATTTTAAGCTCTTTAAACTCTGTTTTGATTAAAGTGTCTTTAGAGCCACAAGCACTTAAAACAAAGGGTATGATTAGTAGGAAAATTCTCATTTTTTTGCTCCTAAGATAGAAAAAAGTTCTTTATAAGCTTTAAGCTCGCTTTCACAGCTTTTATCTTTAACAAAAACCTTATCCACCTTTAAAACTTCTTTTAAAACCTCTTTTGGCTTTAACTCAAGCCTTAATTTATCAATAGCTTTGTTTT
Organism: Campylobacter sp. MIT 99-7217; assembly: GCF_006864365.1. Lineage (NCBI taxonomy): Bacteria > Pseudomonadati > Campylobacterota > Epsilonproteobacteria > Campylobacterales > Campylobacteraceae > Campylobacter > Campylobacter sp. MIT 99-7217. The sequence continues at coordinate 11,490 of NZ_QHLJ01000012.1, read as the reverse complement.
GTTCTTTTATCTTGCTTTCAAAGACACTTAATTCAGAGTTTAAATGCAAGGCTTTAAGTTTTAAGCTTTCATTTTCTAAAACTAAGCTATGGTTTTTCAAATACAAAAAAGCACAAAAAAGAGCCAAAGAAAAAAGAGCTATTTTTGCTGGACTTAAAAATTTAGATAAAATAAAATCAAACATACAAAACCTTTTTTACGAATAAGTCCATCTTGCTTTCTTGCCTCTTGTATCTAAATGCACGAAGCCTGCAAAAGGATCTTTAAAATTGTGTTTTATGGCAATTCCTAAGGCTCTTTGCCCATAAACGCTTAAAATATATTCATAAACAACTTGCGTTTTTACGCCTTTAACCACAAAATCAGCCGCCGAACCTATAGTATGCTGAGATGATTTAGCACCTCCAACTTTGGCATTATGAGTAGCACAACGATAGCCACTATTTATAATGATAGGGGCGTTAAAATGCTCTCTTATCTCGCAAAGCAAATCAATAAGTTCATCGCTTGGAACATTTAAAGGCATTTGGCACTTACCGCATTTGCATTTAAACTCGCTTTCTTTAAAATACGCATTGTCTTTCATTAAAGTTCCTTTAAAATATCTTCTTCTTCTAATTCTTCAGCCATTGAAAAAATCTCCACGCTAAATTTCAAGCGATAAGCAAAAAGCGAGTTTGAAATAAAACCGCTCTCAATGCTCGTTAAAAGCTTTTTTGTGGGACTAAAAGCAAAAAGTAAGCTTCTTAGCTCATCGACTTTTTCTATGACTGAGTTTTTGTCTTTGTTGAATGTGTGAGATGAAAAAATGAGGCTAAAACTTGCATTATCTTTGTGATGATTTAAGCTTGTTAAGCTTTCAAGCATTAGATAAAGCCCACCTTGTTTAATATCCTCATAATTTGCCACACCTATGGCTTTAAAATGTGCTAACAAATCAGTCGTCATCTTTTTTAAAGTCAAAATTAAATCCTTTTTTATGCTACCAGCTTAAAGGAAGTAAATTCCTTTAAGCTCGCTTTACTAAAGGCCTTCCCCGTCCAACCTTGCTGGGCTTAAAACTAAGACAAGGCCGCACCCGTCCCCACCTTGCTATCACTTTAAACGAAGTAAATTCGTTTAAAGTCGCTTTACTAAAGGCCTACCCCGTCCAGCCTTAAAACAAAAACTAAACTAGGATAAAGCACAAGGGCGTCCAGCCAAAAGACTAAAATCTATCTTTTCGCTCTAAAACCCTTAATTTAAGTGTGCTAAAAGTGCCATCTTCTAAAATTTCGCTGGCTTTTTCCACTCTTTTAATCGCTTGTTCGAGCAAAAGTTTATCTTCTTCATCAAGAACGATTTTAAGATAAATTTTTATGCGAATATAAGCAAAATCCTCCCAAATGAAATCAGGCACATTCTTTCTAGCACAAAACTCGTCCGCATCCTTGCTTGCTCTTGCGACAATCTCTCTTGTGATCTCATCGATATTAGCCAAATTTGCTTGTGCTCTTTGCATGAGGGCTAGCTCTTTTAAAGTAAGAGCTAGCATTTTAGGAGGAGTGAGCAAAGGTGTCATTTGCCCTCTTTTGCTTTTTTTGCTTCTTTATTTTTTGAAGACTCATCAGCCTTGCTTTGCTCATCTAAGCTTTCTTGCTGCTTGCTTAAAAATAAAGCTTTTTCTTGTTCAAATTCTTTCTTTTGTCTTTCAAATTCTTGCTTTTCTTCCAAAAACAAAGCTTTTTCTTTTTCGCCATCATCTTCTTTTGGTTTTAAATTTTCATTTTGTTTTCTAAGCTTATTAGCTGAAGCGATATTATCCATTTATTCCACCTTTCCGCTTGATTTATAAGCAAGTTGCCAAAGTCCATAACCTGCGTTATCCTCGCTATCGATGCCATACTGAAAAGTCTTACGCATAAAAGCAGCTTCATCTGTTGGATTATCTTTAGCAACGAACTCAGCCCCTTTATTTATCTGCAAAATCAAAGGCTTAATCGGCTTAGTATTATCAATCAAATACCAAGCATCTTGATCGCTTAAATTTGCACTTGTAAATACCTCTACAACTCCTTTAAAGACATTGCTTGAGCCATTAATCAAATCACTATTAACAATCTCAAGGGCTTTAGCTTCAAGGCTTAAAGGAACGACCAAAAGAGCTGGATTTATATTTAAGACCCTGCCGCTTTCATTGACTAAGGCTCTCATATTTTTGCGTGCATTCATCAAGCTTTCAGCACTAAGCTTTTTGTCGCCTAAATTTGAAAAGCCTACTCCTCCGATATCATGATCATTTGCAAAAAATTTCTTGCCATCAAAGCAGGTTTCATTTTGCTCTAAAAGCGTGAAAATAAGATCATTATAATGGTTTTGCACTTCATAAGCTAGCATTTCAATTTGTGGTCTTACTATTCCTAAATTATCATAAGTTATCACATCTCGTGGAACTTCGATAGAGCTTTCCCAGTCTTTTTTGGTGATGGTATAGCCTTGCCCTTTAAGTTTGCCAAATTGACGATCTCCTATCCACTCACGCATTTTTGGCAAAGAGGCTAAAAATTGATACTCCACAACCAAAGAATTTGCATTTGTTACCATTGCAAATTTTTCATAATCTTTGTTTCCACCCTCAAGAGCATTGTTAAAAATAGTGCTAAAGCCTTTATTTACTGCTTGCATATAAGCAGTGCTTAATTCTGTAAAAGCCATTATTTATCTCCTTTGATTCCAAGTTGTTTGAAAACTTTTGCTTCATAAGCGTTAAGCTCTTTTCTTTTGCTTGTAAAATTCATTTCTTTTTTGCCTAAGATAATACCTGCTTCTTTTTTGCATACATCAAGATAATCTTCTAAAATCTTACCTTTCATATTAAGAGCTTTTTGGTAGCGATTAGGCAAAATAAGCCCATTTTGCAAAAGAGAATCAAGGCGTTTTTTGTTAAATTCAGCCTCCACTTCTTCATTTTTATTTAAAGAAGCTTCTAGTTTTGCGCTAAGTTCTGCTAACTTTGCCTTAAGCTCTTCGTTTTCTTTTCTCAAATCCTCAAGCTCGGTGTTAGGATTTTCCCCCTGAGTTGCTTTTTCCTCTGCTTGTGTGGCAGTATCTTCTAAATTTTCAGCCTTTACCTCTGCTTCCTCGGCTAATTTTTGTAAATCTTGCAATTCTTCCTCGTTCATTGCGTTCCTTTCTTTTTGATGTTCTTTTAACGGCGAACCAAGTCCGCCTAAAGAACCAAATGCTAAAGCCCCCGTCCCACTTCGTGGGGTGCTCGACTTTGAATTTTTGGTGCTATTTATCAATGATTTGGCTTTATTTAAAGCCCTGTTTAAAAGATTTGGCTGATTAACAAGTCCCATAGCGTCCAAATGGATAACATTTTTATCATTATCCACATAATACTCAGGGCTTAAATACCTAAAAGCCTTACTTTCAACAAGCTCCTTTCCTTTTGGAGTTAATTCAAGGCTTGCATAAATGCCATCTTGCCTTAACTCTAATGAATTTTTATCAAACCAGCCATAAGCTTCTCCTCCTTGGTGATTAAGATTTAATGCTATATCAAGTCCATTTTTTTGTATATTTTCAATGAGCTTTAAGCCATCTATTTTAAAAACTCTTCCATCTAGTCCCACAGCCTTGCCAATAGGAGAAATTTTTACTTTTTCATTTATCAACTTTGCATTAAGTTCTAATAATAAATCATGCATTCAAAGCCTTTATTTTTTGCATAATCATAAGCTAAAAAATGTTTTAAAGCCACCTATTTAAGTCATATATAGACTGATTTTAAAAAAAATAAAAAATATAATTAGCCCAAATTAAAGGAAAATTATGAGTAAAAAAGAACTTGCTAAAAACCTTTTTATACAAGGAAAAAGCATTAAGGATATATGCGTTTTAACAGGACTTAGTAGGCAAGGCATATATTTTATGAAAAAAGATGATTTTAGCAAGGGTATTGATTGGGAGAGCCTAAAACTTGCTGCCTTAAGAGATGAAAAAGACTTAGAAAACAAAGAGGCTATATTTTTAAATGCGTTAATTGGTGAGTTTGAAAGATTTTTAGAAGCAGCTAGTGAAAATCAGCTTGATATTGATACTTTGGAAGCTTTAAACAAATATGCAAAAACTTATTGGGCTATTAAAGCACCGCAAAAAGTGGATATTAAAGCTTTAAATTTGCAAATTTGCAAAAAAACTATTGATTCTATCATAGAGTTAGCAAGGGAAAATGAAATGGTTTGTGAGTGGCTTAGCGATAATAGTGATTTGATCATTTCAAAGGTTTTAAAATGAACGAGCTTGGCATAATTTGCGATATCAAAGGGGATAAAGCTAGGGTTGCTATCGGCGAAATGGTAACTGATTATTTAAGTGTCTTTGCCTGCATGGCTAATTCTTATGCTGTAAGCTTTTGTCCTTTAAGAATAGGAGAGCAAGTTTTGGTAATGCCTGTTCGAGGGGATTTAAACTCAGGTGTAATTTTAAGAGGACTTTATCAAGAAAAGCACAGCCCTAAAAATACTGATAACAACACCTTCAATATACACTTTGAAGATGGAACACATTTAGAATACAACAGCCAGACAAGCACTTTAAAGCTTGATGTGAGTAAAAATATAAATATCACTTGTGTAGATAAGTTCATAAATGCTCAAAATCATACCACAAAGGCTAACACCATAAGCCTTAAAGCTTCAAATGTCAGTGTTGAAGCTACTAGCATTAGTCTAAATGGCAACACGCAAATTGCAGGCGGTATCAGCACGAGTGGCAAAGGTGGTGGCAGTGGAAGCTTTAGCATTAATGGCAATTTAAATTTAATAGGAAATTTACAAGTTAGTGGGCAAATCAGTGACAGCAAAGGCGATCTAACTAATCACACACATGCTTGCACTTGTGGTGCTACAGCTTCGCCAAGATAGGAAAAGTTATGAAAGAATTGTTTTTATTTTCATTTTATTTAATCTTTTTTATGCTCTTTTGTATGAGTGCGTTTTATGCTTTTTTAAATTTAAACTTCTTTATTAAAAGCATTTTTATAGGATTTTTTATAGCTTTTACATTTTTAGGCTTTTCCCAAATGTTAGAAAATGCTTTTGAATTTTATAAAGGATTAAAATGAGCTATATGGTAAGCATTGAAGAAAGCATTAAGGACATTTTAATCACTCCTTTAGGCAGTAGAGTGATGAGACCAGAGTATGGCTCTTTGCTTTATACGCTAATTGATAGAAAAATCGATGATGATTTTAAGATCAAGCTTACTAGATATACAGCAGAAGCTATTTCAAAGTGGGAAAAAAGAGTAAGACTTAAAGGAGCTCGCTTAAATGAATGCAAGAGCGGTATTTTAAGCATTGCTTTGTTTTTTGAAAATTATCCTAATTTAAATTTGGAGCTTGGCAATGAGTGAGCTTTTAAATGATAGCTATTTTAAACAAAGTTTCCTAAAAGAAATTCCTTATCCGCAAATCATAGAAGAGCTTGATTATGAAAAGCTTTTAAAGGATTATGAAGAGCTTTTTAAAAGCTTTTTAAAAGAAGAGGTAGAGCTTTTAGAATCTGATCCTTTTAAAGCTGTATTAGAGGCTCTTGCTTATAGAGAGATGATAATTAGAGCACGCATTAATGAAAGCATAAAGGCTACTTATTTGCATTATGCTAAAGGAAGTGATTTGGATAATGTGGTAGCAAATGGGTATTTGATTGAGAGGTTAAAAGGGGTTAAACCTACAGCCAAAGTAGAATTTGAATTAAATGCCTTACTGACTTATGATGTCATCATTCCCAAAGGTGCGATTTTTTCAAATGAAAAAGCCGAGCTTGCGAGCTTAAAAGAAGATGTGGTGATTAAAAAAGGGCAAAGCAAGGGCGAGGGTATTTTAGAGCTTGATGAGTTTGTGCAAAGCAAAGAAAGCAAATGTGAGTTTTTACAAACTCCACTGCCTTTTGTGGCAAAGATCAAACAACTTGAGTATTTTAGCGGTGGAGCAAGCGAGGAAAGCGATGAGAGCTTAAGGCAAAGGGCTGTAATGAGCGTGCATCGTTTTTCAACTGCAGGAAGCGAGAAAGCTTATATCTATCACGCTTTAAGTGCAAGCAGCAAAATAGCTTCCATAAAGGCTTTAAATAATGGACCTGGAAAGGTTAGAGTCATCATTAAAAGCGAAGATGAAACAAGTCTTGATGTGGTCAAAGAGTATTTAAGTGCAGATGAGACAAGACCCTTAACCGATGAAGTAAGCGCCAGTCTTGCTAAAAAAAGAGAATTTATCATAGAAGCTAAGCTTTTGCTTTTAGAGCTAAGCAGAGCTAATGAAATAAGCACGAAGATTAACGCTTTACAAAAAGATTTTGATTTAAGTGTGGATTTAGCACTTGGCTTTTTATATAAATGCTTACATCAAGATGGAGTTTATAAAAGTGAAATTTTAAGCATAAAAGAAAGGCTTGCAAATGAAAAAGGCGAAGAGCTCAAGGACTTGCCACTAAAGGACATAATAATTGCTGATGATGAGTTTGCAGAGCTAAGCTTTTTACTTAGTTATGAAAAGGCTAGTCTATGAGTTTAATTTTAGCTCACCACCCAAAACAAAGCAAAGCCATTGACTTAAGTGCAAAGGCTAGATTTGAGGATTTAAATTTAGCTAGTATCACAAATTTGGCTTTAAATTGCGATAAAAGGCTTTTACCAGTCTTAGCAAATGCTTATGATGTAAGCATTGATGGCTTAGAAGAAAAAGAGGCTAGAAAGCTTATAAGCAAAGCCTTACTCTTAGATCGATACAACGGCACAGCCTTTGCGATCAAAGAAGCCTTAAAAACGGTCTTTGATACGGCTACTTTGAAAGAGTGGTTTGAGTATGAGGGTAAGCCTTATCATTTTAAGGTCAAGGTAACAAGCAAGGATAAGCCCTTTAATCAAAGAACCTTTACCCAGCTTGATCGCCTCATTTTAGAGTATAAAAATGTGCGTTCAGTTTTAGAAAGTATCACACTTGAGCTTCAAAGCCCTAATGAAAGCTTTAATGCAAGTGTGAGCAGTGGTTCTGAAAAAATAGAACTTTTACCCTATCAAAGAACAAAAATCGAGCCTAAAGCTCAAAGTTTTATGGCAATGAGTGCATTTGTGGCTGAAAGGCTTCATCAAACTTTAAATACACAGGAGGTGCGTTAGTGAATGAAAGTAAATTTTATACGATTTTAACAAAGGTGGGCATTGCAAAATTTATCGCTGCAAGAGCTAGTGGTAATGGAGTAAATATCGCAAGCTTTAAGCTTAGCTCCGATGTTTTAGTGCCAAATGAAGATATAAGCACGCTTTCAAATATCGTTTATGAAGCAAATATCAACTCAAAATACATCGATGATAAAAATAAGCATTATGTGCATGTAGAATGTCTCGTGCCAAGCAATGTAGGTGGCTTTGAGATCAATTTGATCGGCATTTATGATGATGAGGGAGCTTTGCTAGCGGTGGGGAATTTGCCCACAACTTACAAACCACTTTTAAGCGAGGGCTCTGCTAAAGAACTGCTCATTAAAATCACAATGGAGCTTAAAAATGCAAGCGAGGTTTTGCTTAAAATAGATCCTAGCGTGATCATGGCAAGTAGGGATTATGTGAATGAGATTAAGCTTGAACTTAAGCTTGATATGAGCAATTTAGAAAACGAGCTTAAAATTTTAATAGACACTAAAGAAGATAAAGGTGTGGCTAGTAGCCTTGATACAAAGTTAAAAGCTGAGCTTATAGCACTGATCAATCAAAAAGAAAATGCAAACACAGCACAAAAGCTAGTCAATGCTTTAAGAACTGAGCTTACAAGTAAGATAAACTCTAGTGTGCCAAAGCTTACTGTAGCATCTACTGGAGGATATGGAAGCGGTTATTCGAGACATACATTTTATCTAAACGGGATTTATCAAACTTACATAAATACTTATCAGCCATATATCTCTGGCAACAATGGAGGAAGTAGTTGAAAATGTTTTATGATTTAAACGAAGAACAAAAAGCAAGAGCAAAAGAGCTTTTAGAACACATCAAAACAAAATTAGAAAAGCTAAATGGCTTAAAAGATATAAAAAGCCTTAACAAAGCCAAGCATGTAAAAGAGTGCGTAAATTCTTTACAAAGGTGCTTAGATGAAAAAGATGAGGACAAATACGACTTTTTTATTTGGGACATTTATACCTTAGTTTGGGGCATTAAGCCCTTTGATGAGATGAGCGAAGAAGAAAAACAAGAAGCCAATTTAAAGGTGGATAAATACCAAGAAAACATACCAAGCTTAAAGCAAATCGCACAAAGCACACTAAAGGCTGAAGTTGATGAGCTTATAGATAAAAGCTTTTTAATGTCTTTGCGTTTAAAAGAGTATGATGAAAAAGGCGTGCCAAGAAAGATAAGCATAAGACAAGCAAAACTCATACTTTTAGAAAACGAGCTTTTAGATGATATAGAAGAAATGATTGCAAGCTCTGATAAGAAAACTCAGATCAGCTGGGAGTATGCAACAGAGTTTGAAAGAAATAATCCTTTGATTTTATCTTTTCAAAAAGCTGCAAATTTAAGTGATGAGTTTGTAGATGAACTTTTTAAAAAAGCTAAGGAGCTTTGATGAGAGGGCTTAGTTTAACCTTTGTGCCAAATTCATATTGCAATTTTGCTTGCTCTTACTGCTATCTTGGCAAGCTTACAAACAGAAAAGAAAAAACGCAAGATATGGCAGAGCAATTTAAAAAAATAGCTGCCACTCTTAAAGAGCAAAAAGTCATCATAAAAGATATAATGTTGCATGGAGCTGAGCTTACAGCTAGTGATTTAAACGATGTTAAAGAGCTTTTAAAGGCTATAAATGAGTATAAAAAAGACAATTTAGACTATATCAAATTTTTCAACAAGCTAAGCCCTGCGAAGCATTTCATACACTTAAAAACTAATCTTTATAATTTAGACAAGTTTTTTGATACCTTCGTTTTAAATGAGGTTGGCATTAGTGGGAGTGTGGATTTGCCTTTAAAAATGCACGAGAAAAACCGCATTTTAAAAAATGGCAACTCAACGCTAGAAAAAACCTTAAAAATGATAGAGCTTTTAAGCACTTATCCGCATTTTAAGCAGTTTTCAGCGACCATGACTAGCGAGTATTTGGACGCAGATGAGTTTTTGCAAGATATTTTTAGACTTGAAAAGCTTGGTTTTGATATGGCAAATAATTTTTACATCATGTTTGCTTACCAAAGCAAAAACGCAAATGCTTCTTTTAAAATGGCAGAGGATAAAAAAATGCTTGAGTTTTACAAAGCCTTAAGGCAAAGGCTTAAAAACACAAAATACGCCTTTGCTGTTGAGCATATATGGTTTAAAGAATTTTTGGGAGGATACTGCACGAACTGCACGAATTGTGCTGATGGCGATAGAATGCTTATACAAAAAAATGGCAATGCCTTTATCTGCCACCGAAGCCAAGCTGTGGCAAGTCTAAGAAGTGGCAATGTCTTTAAGCAAGACTTTGAAAGCATTAGAGCAAGAGCGGTTGCAAATATAAGAATTTTAGAAAATTCCTTAAATCTTAGCAAAGACTGCTTAGAATGCGAGTATTTTCATCTTTGTAAGGCATCTTGTTCTATAGAAAGAAAGGACACAGGACTTGGTAAATCTTACACTTGTGCCTTGCAAAAAGAAATTTATAAAAACAATCCTGAAATTTATAAGCCAAATAAAGTTTTAGCTAAAGAAAGTCTAGACGAGTTTTTAAGGCAAAATCAAATCGAAAAGCTAAAAGAGCACAGAATGCCAAATATAAGCTTTGAGCTAAAAGAAAGTAAAAATTCTTTAGAAAATATCATAAAACAAGATGAAATCTTAAGCCAAATTTATGATAGAAGCAATTTTTATCTAAGCATAAATGATAAATTAAATGAGCTTGATTTTGAAAAGGATGATATATACTCCTTAAAAAGACTGAGTAAAAACGATGAAATCAAGCTTTTCATCAAAAAACAATCCTTGTTTATAAACTCAAAAGAAAGCATTGATAATTTTGTGCATTTAATGTTACTTGGTGGAAAAGCACAAATTTATGGCGATGAAAAAAGGCAGAAAATCCCACACATTGCAAGTAAGCAGTTATACTTTTCAAAGCTAGAAAATGAGGCTTTGAATGTGAATGGGTATTATGTTTTGGATATTAGTGATTTTTTAAGAGCAAATGCTAAAAATTACGAAAAAGACTCTAGAAATTTTCTTTTTTTCACCACAAAAGCCATGCGTGAGTATCACTACGAAAAACATGCAAAAAATGCTTTTTATCATATACAAGCTATAAATCTACCTTTTGCAAGGCTTGAGTTTATCTGGGAGGAGTAAGATGAGCGAGGTAAGAAGAGTTGTTGTAAAGCCGCATTCAAAAGACAAATACGAGCTTATGCAAGATTATGAATGTGCCATTTTGCTAAATAAAGAGGGCTTTTTTGGACTTTATGAGCTTAGCATTAAAGCTGGCTTTATCACAAACGGAGCAGATATCCCACGCTTTTTGTGGAGCTTTTTTCCGCCAAACTCGCCTGAGTATTTAAGTGCGGTTGTGGTGCATGACTTTTTATGTGAAAAAGCTAGCTCAAGAAAAGATTACAAGCTTGCTGATCTCATGTTTAAAGAAGCGATGCATACAATCGGCGTAAGCAAGCTTAAAATCAAGCTTTTTTACAACGCTTGCAATCTTTATCACACCTTGAAATTTCTTTTTAAAAAGGAGGGTAAGTGAGCTACGAGGTCTTTTACAATCCTACTAAAAATCAGCTTTTAAACCCGTCTTCTCCTATCAAGCCACCGCTTGAAAAAGAACTAGACAAAGAGCAGGTGCAAGAGCTTATAGCTGAGGCTTTAAAATCCCTTGAGCCTTTTAAGAGCTTAACCGAGCAAAGATTAAGCTTGCTTTCTAAAGAGCTTGAAAAGCTTGAGGGTGCTGATGAAGCACAAATTCAAAAGCTCATTCAAGAAGAGCTTAAAGAGCTTGATTTAAGTTTTGATGAAGAGGCTTTAAAAGAGTTTTTAAAACAAAATAAAGAACTTTTGCCAAAAGGCGAAAAAGGCGAAAAAGGCGAAAAGGGTGAAAAGGGCGAACAAGGACTTCAAGGCATACAAGGAGAGCGTGGCGAAGCTGGAACTATCGATGAAGCTTTATTAAGCACTAAAATCGATGAAAAGCTTACTTTAAAAGGCATAGATGAAGCAAGCATAAGCTCTAAAATCAATCAAGCCCTAGCCACGCAAAGTGTGGATGAAAAGGCTGTAAATGCTCTCATAAACACAGCCTTAAACCCTGTGAATGAAAAGCTAGATTTGAAGATAGATGAGAGCAAGGCAAATGAGCTGATAAATGAAAGCCTTTCAAATTTTAAAGCTGGCATTGATGAAGCTGAACTTAATCAAAAACTAGAGCCTTTAAAAACTGAGCTTGAAAGCAAGATAAATGAAAACAAAGAAAGCTTAAAA